>NZ_LSJO01000373.1:0-1069 GCF_001556735.1 Sphingomonas sp. CCH9-F2
TGCCGGACCTGTTCCGGCATTCACCGCACCGCATACTCGCGGTTGATTGCCGCTCCGTGGCCCCCGGAACAGGTGCGGACGACGCGGGACAGGCATTGCGAAACCCACGCCCTCCCGGTCAGATTGACGGCCGCTTCCCCGCCCCACGGCATCGATCGGAGCAATATTTCACCTGCTCCCAGTCACGCGCCCACTTCTTGCGCCACGCAAACGGCCGGTGGCAGCTGGCGCAGGTCTTTTCGGGCAGGTGCGGCTTGCGGTGCGCCACCGCGCGGTGAACGCCCCGCCGCGCGCGCCGATCCCCGCGTCGCGACGGACGCACGAATTGATCCGTTGCGGACTCATCCCCGCTCCCGCCCGCGCACGCCGGGTTTAGGTTCGGGCCAGCAACGATTCGGGGGGATCGACGATGAGAGGGACGTTTCTGGCCGCCTCCGGCGCCATGCTGCTGACGGGCTGCGTATCGGGTTCCGCGCTGTCGACCGATCTGTCGGCGAGGCCGGTCCCCTCGCCGCAGACCGAAGATGCGCTGATCGAGGTGCTGGCCGAATCGCTGGAACAGACCGGCACCCGCACCGATGCCGACGGAAAGTCCCGGCCGATCATGACCTTTCGCGAGCCGCGCGATGCGGGGGAGATCAAACGCTATCTCGCCGCCGGCTTCGCGCTGACCGACATCTATTGCGACCGCTTCTTCCGCGAAACCAACGCCGCGATGCGGCGGCGCAAGTTCGGCCGCGCGCTGACCAACGACGTCGGCACCGCGGTGGGCAGCGTGCTCGGCCTCATCACCTCGGTGCCCAAGGCGGTGGTCAGCGGCACCAGCGCGGTGACCGGCGGTCTCGATTCCACCTGGCGCAATTACGAGGATTCGTTCGTCGTCTCGCCCGAACTGGAAAGCATCCGCTCGCTGGTGCTGGCCGCGCAGGACGATTACCGCCAGCAGACATATCGCGAGGCGTTTCCGGCCGATTACATGACCGCGCGCTCGGCGGTGGTGCGCTATGCCGGGCTGTGCAGCTTCCTGGGAATGAAGGCGCTGCTGAACCCTGTCTCTTATACACATCTC
>NZ_LSJO01000374.1:0-2290 GCF_001556735.1 Sphingomonas sp. CCH9-F2
TCCCAGCGGACCCCGCCGTTCAGCTCGAACGCACGCCCCAGCTCCAGCGTGTCGAAGGCATAGACCGCGATATTCTCGCTGGTCGCGCGCTGGCGCGCGGTTTCCACATAGTTGATCGACCCGCGATAGACGGTGTCGGGGTTGCTGATCGACAGGAACGGCAGCGGCGCGGTGGCCGATCCGTCGGCGTTGCGCAGCAGCGAGCCGGAGGCGATGCGATATTCCTCCACCAGCGCCGACACGCCGATGTTCGCCACGTTGCGGATGCCGCCGGCGGTGCCGTGTTCCAGCCGGATATCGGTCTGGTTGACCAGCAGCTGGTTCTCCTGATCGCGCACCAGCCCGCGCGGACCGGACGGCAGCCACTGCCCAGCCGGGATGGTAATCGTCGCGCCGTTGACCGTGGCGGTGCACGGCAGTCCTTGCGCATTGGTTGCGCTGGTCGCCACCGGCTGGCGATTGGTGGCGGAAAGGCAGAAGGTGCCCTGCGGCGCGCTGGTGACGCTATACTGGCCGACGCGCTGCCAGCGGGTCAGGTTGCGCACCGCGATGTGATCGTCGACCTCGTGGCGGAACGTCGCGGTCAGCCGGTCGACGGTGACGTCCTGCCGGTCGAGGTTGCGGTAGCCGTAATAGTCGCTGCGATCGATGCCCGGCAGGACCCCGCCCGACAGCGCATTGTTGACATAGGGCACGCCGTAGATCGGCGTGTTGCGGTCCTCCTGATGGACATAGGCGAGCGTCAGGCTGGTCGGACCGCCCGCGCCGATCGTCACCGCCGGTGCGACGCCCCAGCGCTCGAACTTCTCCACGTCGCGCCCCGGCACGTCATTGTGGTGATAGACCGCGTTCAGCCGCGCGGCGACATTGTCCGACAGCGGTTCGTTGGCGTCGATCGCGGCGCGGTAGTAATTGTCGGTGCCGACCGCCGCCTGCGCGATCGTCAGCGCCTCGGTCCGCGGCTCCTTCGACACCAGGTTGATCGTGCCGCCGACGCTGCCCGATCCGTTGAAGACCGAATTGGCGCCGTTATAGACCTCGATCTGTTGCAGGTTGAACGGATCGGTGCGGCTGTATTGCGCGCTGTCGCGGATGCCGTCGATGGTGATGTCGTTGTTCGCTGAAAAGCCGCGCAGGTTGATCGAATCGCCATAGCCGCCACCGCCCTCGCCCGCGCCGAAGGTGATGCCCGGGATCGTCTGCAACGCATCGCGCAGCGTCAGCAGGTTCTGCTTGCGCAGCACCTGGTCGGAAATGACCGTCACCGTCTGCGGCGTGTCGAGCAGCGGGGCGGTCGCCTTGGGGCTTTCCAGTTCGGCGGGCTTGCGGTCGTTAATGCCCGTGACGACGATATCGTCACGCTGGATGCGTGTGCGCGCGTCCTGATCCGATGGCGCCCCCGCATCGCTGCGCGGCGCCGAATCGGCCGGCGCGGCGAGCGCGGGCGCCGATGCGATCAGGCCGACGCATGACAGCGCCAGGAACGGAACGGACGACGACATGACTTTCCCCCTGAATTGATCGGGGTCAGCTATTGCTACTCGTTCGCACTGTCAACGTTATTGCGAGCCGATCGCATATTCGGCGAACAGCCATGACCGCAGCGCACTAGCTAGGTTGGGCGGATCGTCGGCACGAATGCGCAGCGCATCGATCGCGGCGACCAGCGCCGACAGCGGCAGCCCGCGCGCCGCCGCCGCCGCCTCCAGCGCGCGCCAGAACGCCGGTTCCAGGCTGATCGACGTGGCGTGCCCGGCGATCGTGATCGACCGTTTTACCGGCCCGGCGAAGCCCCCGGCGGGCGCGGCGATCGCCCTGCGGCCATCGCTCATCCGCGCGTCACTCGGCGTCGAACAGCGACGCCAGCTGCTCGATGATCGTGCCGCCCAGCTGTTCGGCATCCATGATCGTCACCGCGCGGCTGTAATAGCGCGTCACGTCATGCCCGATGCCGATCGCGACCAGCTGCACCGGCGACTTCTTCTCGATCCAGCCAATCACCTGCCGCAAATGGCGTTCCAGATAGGAGCCGGAATTGACGCTGAGCGTCGAATCGTCGACCGGCGCGCCGTCGGAAATGACCATCAGGATGCGCCGGTCCTCGGGCCGCGCCATCAACCGCGCATGCGCCCACATCAGCGCCTCGCCATCGATATTCTCCTTCAGCAGCCCTTCGCGCATCATCAGCCCCAGCGCGTTGCGCGCGCGCCGCCACGGCTCGTCCGCCATCTTGTAAACGATGTGGCGCACGTCGTTGAGCCGGCCCGGCTGTGGCGGGCCGGCTCAACGA
>NZ_LSJO01000375.1:0-16498 GCF_001556735.1 Sphingomonas sp. CCH9-F2
AGGGCGAGTGGCTGCTGGTCCGGCTGAAACCACGCGGCAAGGAAAAGCGCGAGAACTGGCTGCTGCGCAAGATCGACGATGCCGCCGCGGGCGCCACCGATATGCTGACCGACACCGCGCTGACCAGCGTGGCGACGGGGAGGACGATGCAGGAGATCGCCGAGGGCGCGCCGTCGCAGTGGCGTGCCCCGGCCGGGCGCAAGAAGCGCCGCGGCAGCGCCGCACCACCGCCGTTCGAGGCGCCGCAGCTGTGCACGCTGGTGGACAGCGTCCCCGCCGGTGCAGGCTGGATCCATGAGGTGAAGTACGACGGCTATCGCGCGCTGATCGCGGTCGGCGGGGGGAAGGCGACGGTCTATACCCGCAGCGGGCTGGACTGGAGCGAGACGTTCGCCGGGATTGCGGCGGCCGCTGCGCAGCTCGACGTCGGCGATGCGCTGATCGACGGGGAGATCGTCGCGTTCAAGGAGGGCCGCCCCGATTTCGCGACGCTGAAGACCGCGATCGCATCGGGGGATGACATGACGTTCTTCGCCTTCGACCTGCTCCGGCACGACGGCGAGGATCTGCGTGCGCTGACCAATGTCGAGCGAAAGGAGCGCTTGCGCGCGGTAATGGCGGGCGCGGATCCGCATCTGCAATTTGCCGAACATGTCGCCGGGTCGGGCGAGCCGCTGTTCGAGACGATGTGCCGCGAAGGCTTCGAGGGTGTGGTGTCGAAACGCGCCGACGCGCCCTATCGCGGCAAGCGCACGCAGGCGTGGCTGAAGACCAAGTGCATTCGCCGGCAGGAATTCGTGATCGTCGGCTGGTTGCCGTCGGACAAGGGGCGGGGCCTTCGGTCGCTGTTGCTGGGCGTCCATGAGGACGGCGCGCTTCGCTATGCCGGGAAGGTGGGCACCGGCTTCACCGCCGATATGATGGCCGACCTGCTCACGCGGCTCGACCGGCTGGCGCGCAAGACCCCGACCGTGGCCGCACCGCGCGCGGCGGTGCGCGGCGCGCATTGGGTCACGCCGAAACTGGTGGCGGAGATCGCCTTTGCCGAGACCACGCCGGACGGGCTGCTGCGCCATTCCAGCTTCCTGGGGCTGCGCGGCGACAAGCCGGCGGAGGACGTCGTCGCCGAACGCCCCGCCACGGCGCCTGCGCCGTCCGTATCGACGGTGAAGGTGACGAATCGCGACCGCACGATCTTCCCCGAATCGGACGTGACCAAGGGCGATCTGGCCGATTATTATGCCGCGATTGCCCCGGCGATGCTGCCGTTCGTGGCGCATCGCCCGGTCAGCCTGGTGCGCTGTCCGCAGGGGCGGGCGCGGCAATGCTTTTTCCAGAAGCACGATGCCGGGTCGTTCGGTGATCAGGTCCATCGCGTGCCGATCCGCGAGAAGGACGGATCGACCGAGGATTATCTCTACGTCGACAGCGGCGACGGGCTGGTCGCGTGCGTGCAGATGGGGACGATCGAATTCCACGGCTGGGGCTCGCAGGTCGCAGACGTGGAGCGGCCCGACCGGATGGTGTTCGACCTCGATCCCGACGAGGGGCTGGACTTCGCCGCGACCAGCAAGGCGGCCGAGCATCTCAAGACCCAGCTGGCCGAGCTGGGGCTGGCGAGTTTTCCGCTGCTGTCGGGGGGCAAGGGCGTCCATGTCGTCGTGCCGCTGACGCCGCAGGCCGCATGGGCGGCCGTCAAGGATTTCGCCGATCGCTTCGCACGTGCGCTGGCGCAGGCCGAACCGGAACGGTTCACCGCGACGATGGCCAAGGCGAAGCGCAAGGGGCGGATCTTCATCGACTGGCTGCGCAACCAGCGCGGCGCGACCGCGATAATGCCCTATGCCGCGCGGGCACGCGCCGGCGCGCCGGTGGCCGCCCCGGTATCGTGGAGCGAATTGCGCGATATCGATACCGCGGCGCGCTGGCGAGTCACCGACCGCGAGGAATTGCTGGCGCGCGCCGACAGTCGGGCATTGCGCGGCTGGGGTGTCGCGCACCAGCACCTTCCCGACACATGAGGCTCTTGATATTCTATCGCGGAGATGTAGTTTTGGGGCGAACGATGGCGGGCGCCATCGCCAGCAAGGGGTTCGAGAGAGATGAGGAAGATCGCTGCCGCCGTTTCCGTGATCAGCATGAGCCTGGCGCTGGCCGCGTGCGGCGGGAAGGGCGCGGAGCCGGTCGCCGCCAACGATACGCTGGCGAACGAGACCGTGCTGAACGACGAAGTGCCCGCCGACGGCAATCTCGCCACGTTCGGCAATGGCGCCGACGCGCTGCCGGCCGACAATGCGCTGGGTGGCAACGCGCTCTGACCGTCTGATCTTGCGGCGGCCGCTCCCCGGTCGCCGTCGCCGTTACCGTCTGGTGCTCCCTGGACGAAACTGGACCCGGTACCGTGCGGTGCCGGGTTCTTTTCAGGCGGCGGCCAGCGCCGGTTCGGTTGCGGCGATCCAGCCGCCGCCCAGCACCCGATCGCCGTCGTAGAGCACTGCCGCCTGGCCGGGGGCGACGCCATATTCGGGCGTGTCGAACACCAGCCGGTCGTCGACCATCCGGGCCGGCACCGGCTTGGCCATCGAGCGTACCTTGGCGGTAAGCTCGCCTTCCAGCGGCCCCAGCACGTTCATGTCCGCCAGCCGCGCCGCCGCCACCGCCAGCGCGGCGCGCGGGCCGACGACGACGCGGCGCCGGTCGGGTTCCAATCGCACGACATACAGCGGCTCGGGGCTACCGCCGATCTCCAGCCCGCGGCGCTGCCCGACGGTATAATGGACCAGCCCGCGATGCTCGCCCAGCTTGCGCCCCGCCATGTCGACGATGTCGCCGCCCGCCGCGGCCTCTGGACGCAGCGCCTTCACCAGTGAGGCATAATCGCCGTCGGGGACGAAGCAGATGTCCTGGCTGTCGGGTTTGTCGGCGACCAGCAGCCCCATCTCCCCGGCCAGTTCGCGCACCCGGCGCTTGGGCAGCGCGCCGAGCGGAAAGCGCAGGAAATCGAGCTGCGCGCGCGTCGTCGCGAACAGGAAATAGCTCTGGTCGCGCGCGGGATCGATCGCGCGGTGCAGCTGCGCGCCGTCGCTGCCGAGGATGCGGCGGACGTAATGGCCGGTCGCCAGGCAGTCGGCGCCCAGATCGCGGGCGAGCGCGAACAGGTCGGTGAATTTCGGCCCCATGTTGCACTGGACGCAGGGGATCGGGGTGCGCCCAGCGAGATATTCGTCGGCGAAGCGATCGACCACCTGCGTCCGGAAGCTCGATTCGTGGTCGAAGACGTAATGCGCGATGCCCAGCCGGTCGCAGACCGCGCGCGCATCGCGAATGTCGCGGCCGGCGCAGCACGCGCCGGCGCGCTTCGTCGCCTCGCCATGGTCGTAAAGCTGGAGCGTCACGCCGATCGTCTCCGCCCCACTCGCCTGCGCAAGCGCCGCCACGACCGAGCTGTCGACCCCGCCCGACATCGCGACGACGATGCGCCGCGCGCCCGCCGGAAGCTGGAAATCCACCGTGTCCATGATGCGACCGGCCATACCCCGTCGCGTATGTCCGCGTAAAGGCAGGTGAAGGAAGCGTTGCCAGCGGCTTTACGCGACCTTCAG
This sequence comes from Sphingomonas sp. CCH9-F2, assembly GCF_001556735.1. Taxonomy (NCBI): domain Bacteria; kingdom Pseudomonadati; phylum Pseudomonadota; class Alphaproteobacteria; order Sphingomonadales; family Sphingomonadaceae; genus Sphingomonas; species Sphingomonas sp. CCH9-F2. Next base: position 3,603 of record NZ_LSJO01000375.1, read on the forward strand.
CAGACCGGGGCTAAGCGAGTCCATCACATCTCGCGTTGCCAGGATTCGCCGTGACGTTACCCGATGACACCCATCTCCCCCCGCTGCTCGCCGGGCTGCGTGCCCGGCAGGAGACGTCGCGCACCGCACAGGTGGCGCGTGCGCTGAACGATTCGGCGACCGCGCGATCGGGTGAGGGCGCGTTCAACCCCGCGGCCGCGGCGGCGCTAAGCGAATGGAAAGAGCCGTGAAGACGGCGTTTACCGCGCCGCTTTAGGGCGTGTTCAAATCGAGGCGCCTACGCAGTGCTTCGTCGCAGGGAAGGGGGCCCCCCGCCCCGAACCGAGGTTAGGAATGATCGAGAACCAAAAAATCCGTCCCGCCAAGGTCATCGGTCCTCTGGGAGAGGCGCTGACCATGGATACGCTGCCGCCGGCCAACACCACGCGGTGGGTGGTCCGGCGCAAGGCCGAGGTCGTCGCCGCGGTTAACGGCGGTCTGCTGACGGTGGACGAAGTGTGCCAGCGTTACGGGCTGACGGTGGAGGAATTCGCCGGGTGGCAGCGTGCGATCGACCGGTCGGGCATGCCCGGCTTGCGCGTCACGCGTATCCAGCAGTACAAATCGCTGTACGAGCGCCAGCAGAAGTTCTGATCCCGAAACGCGCCCGGAACAATATCCGCCCTTCGTGAGTCTTCCCTGCCACAGCGCTTCACCGTCCGGGCGCATCGCAGGGGAGAATTGCTATGGGACTTATCATCTGGCTCATCATCGGTGGCGTCATCGGCTGGCTCGCCAGCATCATCATGCGCACTGACGCCCAGCAGGGCATCTTTCTGAACATCATCGTCGGGATCGTCGGCGCCTTCATCGGCGGTCTGCTGTTCACTGGCGGTTCGATCAACAACCAGCCGCTGACGATCTACTCGTTCCTGGTGTCGCTGGTCGGCGCGGTCGTCCTGCTGGCGATCGTGAACCTCGTCCGTCGCGGCCGGGTGCGCTAAACCGCTCCACATCGACGAACGACAAGGAAACAGGCCGCCCGGTGATCCGGGCGGCCTTTTTCGTATGCGGCGTTGTCTGCCTATGCCCCGTCCGCCACGCGGCGGACGGGCCATAAGGTCATTTCAGCAGGAAGCGGACGCGTACCATTGCGGTCACGTCGGTTTCCCCCGCCAGCATCGGGGTGGAGTCGCGCCCCTCCGCCATGGCGGCGCGCTGCAGCATCATCGGCGGTTGCGGGCGACCGCCGTCATTGTCGCCGGCTTCTTCGATCGAGACGATCCGCGCCACCGTCATCCCGGCGGCGTTCGCATAGAGCGCCGCCCGTGCGCGCGCGGCCTTCAGCGCATCGGTGCGCGCCTCGTCCAGCGCCGCATCGGGCTGCGATAGCGACATGCTGGGCCCGTCGATCTGGTTGGCGCCCGAGCGCACCAGCGCGTCGAGCGCCGGCCCGGCCTTGGCGATGTCGCGGAACTTCACGCTGACGGTGTTGCTCGCCTGATAGCCGGTGATGACCGGCGGCTGATTGTCGGCGTAGCGATATTGCGGCGACAGGCTGACGTTGCTGGTGGCGATGTCGCGTTCGGCGATCCCCGCGGACTTGAGCGCGCGGACGACCTGCGTCATGCGCTGCGCATTCTCGGTCAGCGCGCCCCCGGCGGTCGCATTCTGGGTAACGACGCCCGCCCGGACGGTGGCGAGATCGGGAACGCGGGTCGTCCGGCCGGTCGCGGTCACGTCCAGGATCGTGCCGTCGGGCACGACCGTCGCCATCGGCAGCGGGGTCTGCGCCGTCGCCGCCGCGGCCAGGGTCATGCCGGCCAGCATCGCGGCGGCGCCGCCCAGCCCGGTGATCGTCGTCGTTCGCATCGTGATATCTCCCGTTTCTCGTCTTGGCGGCATCTGCACCCGTGCGACAAAACGCAGGATGAACGCGACGAACCGGTTGAAAGATGCCCGCTTGTACCGGGTGCTATATCATCGTAATACACGCCCGACGAGAGGGGCGGAATGACGTACGAAAACGGCAACCTGGAAGGCGAGCGGCTGTTGATCGAGGATTCGCGTGCGCGCGGTCGGCGGCGCTGGGTGATCGTCGCGGGCGTCGTTCTGCTGGTGATCGCGGTGGCGGCGTGGCTGGCCATGCGGGGCGGCAAGGATGCCGGGACGCCCGCACCGGCGGGCGACCAGGCGCCGTCCGTGACGGTTGTCGTCCCCGGGGCGCAGGCGGTCGCGCGCACCGTCGCGGCGACGGGATCGCTGGCCGCCAAGCGCGAGATGCCGGTCGGCGTCGCGGGCGAGGGCGGCATGGTGTCGCGCGTGCTGGTCGAACCGGGCCAGTGGGTGAAGGCGGGGCAGGTGCTGGCGACGATCGACCGGTCGGTCCAGACGCAGACCGCCGATTCGCTCTCCTCCCAGATCAATGTCGCGCGGGCCGACCTGACGCTGGCGCAGGCCGAACTGGAGCGTGCGCAGAGCCTGGTCGATCGCGGCTTCATCTCCAAGGCGGACGTGCAGCGGCGAATCGCCACCCGCGATTCGGCGGCGGCGCGGCTGCGCGTGACGCAGGCGACGCTGTCCGAACAGCGCGCGCGCAACGCCCGGTTGGACATTCGCGCGCCCGCCCCGGGGCTGGTTCTGACGCGCGGCGTGGAGCCGGGGCAGATCGTCAGCTCCGCCAGCGGCGTCCTGTTCCGCATGGCGGCCAATGGCGAGATGGAAATGCGCGCGCAGCTGTCCGAAGCCGACCTGCAGACGATCCACGTCGGTTCGTCGGCGCAGGTAACCCCGGTGGGCGAGAAGCGCAGCTTCGCGGGCCGGGTGTGGCAGCTGTCGCCGGTGATCGACCCGCAGTCGCGGCAGGGGATCGCGCGCATTCAGCTGTCCTACGATCCCGCGCTGCGTCCCGGCGGCTTCGCGTCCGCGACGATCGTCGCCGGCGACGCGCGCCAGCCCGAATTGCCGCAGTCGGCATTGCTCAGCGACAGCCGCGGCAATTACGTCTATATCGTCGATGCCGAGAATCGGGTGCGGCGTCGCGACGTGACGCTGGGGTCGGTGAGCGACGACAAGGTGGCGATCGCCAGCGGCCTCACCGGTGACGAGCGGGTGGTGCAGGCGGCGGGCGCCTTCCTGAACCCGGGCCAGCTGGTGAAGCCGGTCATCCCCAAGGGGCGCTGAGGACAAGCGACGATGGGCTTCCGCAACATATCCGCCTGGTCGATCCGCAACCCGGTGCCGTCGATCGTCCTGTTCATGATGCTGACGGTCGCGGGGATCGTCAGCTTCATCCGGATGGACATCAACCAGGAACCGGACATCGACTTTCCGGCGGTGACGATCACGATCACCCAGCCGGGCGCGGCGCCCAGCGAGCTGGAAAACCAGGTGACGCAACGCGTCGAGGCGGCGGTGCGCACGCTCGAGGGCGTCGACGAGATCCAGTCGTTCGTGTCCGAGGGGCAGTCGACCACCTTCGTCCAGCTGGCGATCGGCACCCCCGTCGACCGGGCGGTCAACGAATCGCGCGATGCGGTGACGCAGATCCGCGCGCAGCTGCCCGACGGCATCCTGGAGCCGCAAGTCCAGCGGGTGAAGATCAACGACAACGATCTGGGCAGCTTCACGGCCGTCGGCACCGACATGACGCTGGAACAGCTCAGCTGGTACATCGACAATACCGTCGCCAAGGAACTGCTGTCGGTTCCCGGCATGGGCTCGGTCGAGCGCAACGGCGGAGTCAGCCGCGAGATCCGCGTGATCCTCGATCCCGCCAAGCTGGCCTCCTATGGCCTGACCGCCAGCCAGATCAACCAGCAGCTGCGGCAGGTGAACCTGAACGCGGCGGGCGGCCGGGCCGAGATCGCGGGGGCCGAGCAGTCGGTGCGCGTGCTGGGCAATGCCGCCACCGCCTATGACCTCAGCCAGACGCAGATCGCGATCGGCAACGGCCGCACGATCCGCCTGTCCGACGTGGCGACCGTGCGCGACCTGTATGCCGAACAGCGCAGCGCCGCGGCGGTCGACGGCCGCCCGGCGCTGAGCTTCGATTTCAAGCGCGCCAAGAACGCCTCCGATGTCACCGTCTTCCGCGAGGCCAAGGCCAAGCTGGAGGCGCTGGAGAAGCGCAATCCGCAGGTGAAGTTCAAGCTGCGCATCGACGGCGCGAAATATGCGCTGGAACAGTATAAAAGCGCGCTGCACGCGATGATCGAGGGCGCGATCCTGGCGGTCGTCGTCGTGTTCCTGTTCCTGCGCGACTGGCGCGCGACGTTCATCTCCGCGCTGGCGATCCCGCTGTCGGCGATTCCGGCCTTTTGGTTCATGGACCTGATGGGGTTCACGCTGAACGACATGACGCTGCTGGCGCTGAGCCTGGTGGCAGGCGTGCTGGTCGACGATGCGATCGTGGAGATCGAGAATATCGTGCGCCACATGCGCATGGGAAAGACCGCCTATCAGGCGTCGATCGACGCTGCGGACGAGATCGGGCTGGCGGTGCTGGCGACGACGATGGCGATCGTCGCGGTGTTTCTGCCGGTCGGGCTGATGCCGGGCGTGTCGGGGCAATTTTTCAAGAATTTCGGGCTGACTGTGGTGGTCGCGGTGCTGATGAGCCTGGCGGTCGCACGCCTCATCACGCCGATGATCGCAGCCTATTTCCTGAAATCGGCGGGCCCTGCCGACCATGGCGGCCCGGCGGTCGACTTCTACGAACGGGTGCTGCGCTGGACGCTGGACCAAGGCAAGGCGCCGCTGATTCGTGCGAAGGGCGGCATCCACCGCGTCACCGGCTATCTGCGCGATCATCGCCTGTGGGTGATGGGGATGGGTCTTGCTTCGTTCCTGCTGACGATCGTCCTGTTCGCGACGACGCCGATGACGTTCCAGCCCGCGGTGGACCAGCCGCGCAGCGCAGTGACGATCACCATGCCGCCGGGCGCGACGTTGAACACCACTCAGGCGGTCGTCGACCAGGTCTACGCCCTGCTCAAGAAGCAGCCGGAGGTTGAGAGCCTGTACACGCGAACCCTGGTCGGCACCGGACGGGTCGTCGCGACGTTGAAGGAAAAGCGCGACGTAACGTCGACTCAGTTCGAGCGGCGGCTGGCGCCCGATCTGGCGACGATCGCGGACGCACGCGTCAACTTCCAGTCGCAGTTCGGGTTCGGCGACAACAATCGCGACATCTCGATCACGCTGGGCGGCGACGATCCGGTGTTGCTGCGCAAGACCGCCGACCGCCTGGTGAGCGAGATGGGTAAGGTGCCCGGATTGGTCGCACCGCGCATCGCCGGCGATCTCAATCGGCCCGAGATCCTCATCAAGCCGCGGCTCGACCTGGCGGCGCAGCTGGGCGTGACGACCGCGGCGCTGTCCAACGCGATCCGTATCGCGACGCTGGGCGACCTCGATCAGAACAGCGCGCGCTTCTCGCTGTCGGATCGACAGGTGCCGATCCGCGTCGCGCTAGAGGAAAGCGCGCGATCGCGGCTCGACACGATCGAGAACCTGCCGGTGCAGACGCAGTCGGGCGGTTCGGTGCCGCTGAGCCTGGTCGCTGAGATCGGCTTCGGGTCCGGCCCGACCAAGATCACGCGCCTGAACCAACAGCGCCAGCTCACCATCGGTGCCGATCTGTCGCCGGGGCTGGTCACCAGCAATGCGATGAAGCAGATCAACCAGCTGCCGGTGATGAAGAACCTGCCGGTGGGCGTCCAGCAACTGACCGTCGGCCAGGCGAAGTGGCAGATGGAGATGCTGATCAACTTCGTCGTCGCGGTGGTGGCGGGGGTGTTCCTGGTCTTCTCCGTGCTGGTGCTGCTGTATCGCCGCCTGCTGCCGCCGCTGGTCAACATGGGTTCGCTGCTGCTGGCGCCGCTGGGTGGCCTGCTGGCGCTGAAGATCGCGGGGCAGCCGCTGTCGATGCCGGTGTTCATCGGCTTGCTGATGCTGCTGGGGATCGTCGCCAAGAATTCGATCCTGCTGATCGATTTCGCGCTGGAGGAGATGGCGGCGGGCGTGACGCCCCATGCCGCGATCGTCGACGCAGGGCACAAGCGCGCGCAGCCGATCGTGATGACGACTGTCGCGATGGTGGCCGGCATGGTGCCCACCGCCTTGTCGCTGTCGGGCGACGGTGCGTGGCGGGCGCCGATGGGAATCGTGGTGATCGGCGGGCTGACGATGTCGACGTTGCTGACGCTGCTGATCGTGCCGGCCGCCTTTTCGCTGGCGATCGGGATCGAGCGGCGCGTCGGGCCGTGGCTGGGACGGCGGCTGCTCACCTATCGCCCGGGCGATGACGGTGGGCCGCTGATCGAACAGGGCCCGCCCAAGGATGCGATTGCCGCGCCGCATGGCCGGATCGGCTTTCGCGACGGGACCGATCCCGCCGAATAAGCGGCATGCGACCTGCTGTCGCGCCGGCGGGGACTTGAACAATCGGCGCGATCGGGGATTGTCCGAACGATGATCGCCACGCGCCGCACCCCCGTCCCGCCCGCTGCGCTCGTGCGCATGCGCCGGGTGGCGACGGGATTGCTGCTGGCGATGGCGGCCCTGTTCCTCGCCGCGCGCGCGCTGGCGGATCAGCATAGTGCGTGGGGCTTCGTCCGCGCCTTCGCCGAGGCTGCGATGGTCGGAGGGCTGGCGGACTGGTTCGCGGTGACCGCGCTGTTCCGCCATCCGCTCCACCTACCGATCCCGCATACCGCGATCATTCCGCGCAACAAGGACCGGATCGGCGATCAGCTGGCGAACTTCCTGCGCGAGAACTTCCTGATCCCGTCGGTGGTCGCGCGGCGGATGGGGCGGATGGACGTCGCAGGTGCCGCGGGGCGCTGGCTCGCCAATCCGCAGGGTGCGGGCGGCGGGCGGCTGGCGCGCGGCACGTCGCGGCTGGCGCAGGAGGTGCTCAACGCGCTCGACCAGGACCGGCTGGGCGGGATGGTGCGCGCGATGCTGGTGACGCGCGTGCGCGAGACCGAGCTGTCGCCGATGCTGGGCCGCGCGCTCGACGCCGCGATCGCGGAGGATCGCCACCTGCCGATCATCGACCATGGCGTGCGCTGGGCGCGCGGCGCGCTGGCGGCGAACGAACATCTGGTGCGGGCGATGGTGCACGACCGTGCCGGCTCGATCCTGCGCTGGACAGGGCTGGACGAGACGCTGGCGACCAAGATCATCGACGGGCTGGACCGGCTGGTGGCGGAGATGGCCGAGGATCGCGACCATCCGCTGCGCCAGAAGGCGGAGGAGGGGCTGAGGTCGCTGGCGCAGCGGTTGCAGCACGACCCGGCGATGCGCGTGCGCGTCGAGACGATGAAGATCGAGCTTTTGGAAAACCCGGCGATGCAGGACTGGATCAACGGCCTGTGGGAACAGGCGCGATTGGCGATGCTGCGTGCCGCGCGCGATCCGGAGGCGGTATTGCGCGGCAAGCTGGGGGAGGCGCTGCGGCAATTGGGTGCGACGTTGCAGGACGACGCGCGGCTGGGGCGCACCATCAATCGCTTCGTGCGGCGCGCGACGGTGGGTGCGGCCGCGGATTACGGCGATTCGATCGTGCGGCTGGTGTCCGAAACGGTGCGCGGCTGGGATGCGGGGACGATCACAATGCGGCTGGAACATGCGGTGGGCAAGGACCTGCAGTTCATCCGCATCAACGGAACGCTGGTCGGGGGGCTTGTCGGCGTTCTGATCCATACCGTAGACGTCGCGCTGTGACGCACGCCGTATCGCAGCCCGTTCGAATGGATTCGCCCGCGGAACGAATGGCGCGCCCGATCGCTTGTCGCGTGATGCGACGTGCCGCAAGGACCCTTCGATGAGCACTGCGGCCGATTTCAACGAGGACCGCGGGGAGTCCGGCGGATCGACGCTGCGCTTCACCGGCGACCTGTCGCTGGCGCGTCTGGGCAATCTTCCCGAACGGCTCGACAGTCACGGCGGCGATGTCGCCTGCATCGACCTGTCGGGGATCGAGCGGATCGACACGATCGGCGCCTGGGTCGTCCACCGCTTCGCGCGCGAGCACAAGGCGGAGATCCGCGGGCTGAGCGGCGATGCGAACAACCTGCTGGAACAGGTGGTCGCCGCCGACCAGCCGGTACAGATGCGCCCCGGCAGCGGATCGTCGTTCCGGCGCGTCCTGGCGGAGATCGGCGATGCGACCGCGCACGCTGCCCATACTGCGGTGGGGCTGCTGGGCTTCATGGGTGCGACGATCATCGCGTTCGGCGGCGTGATCCGCCATCCCAGCCGCTTCCGCTTCAACGCCACCGTGCAGCGGTTCGAGGTGGTTGGCGTGTCCGCACTGGGCATCGTCGGGCTGATGAGCTTCCTGATCGGCATCGTCATCGCGCAGCAGGGCGCGGTGCAGCTGCGCCAGTTCGGCGCGGAATCGTTCACGATCAACCTCGTCGGGCGCATCACGTTGCGCGAACTGGGCGTGCTGATGACCGCGATCATGGTGGCGGGACGGTCCGGTTCGGCCTTCGCGGCGCAGCTCGGCACGATGCAGCTAACCGAGGAAATCGACGCGATGCGCACGATCGGCGTATCGCCGATGGAGGCATTGGTGCTGCCGCGCACGATCGCGGCGATCGTGCTGATGCCGCTGCTGGGCTTCTACTCCTCGATCGTCGCGATCATCGGCGGCGGGCTGCTGTGCTGGATGACGCTGGATATCCCGCCGGTCGCCTATATCGCGCGCATTCGCGAGGTCGTGCCGATCACCGACCTGTTCGTCGGCCTGATCAAGGCACCGGTGTTCGGCGCGATCATCGCGGTGGCGGGCTGTTTCCAGGGGATGCAGGTGAAGGGCGATGCGGAGCAGGTCGGTCTGAAGACCACCTCCGCGGTGGTGCAGGCGATCTTCATGGTGATCGTCCTCGACGCGTTCTTCGCCGTCTTCTTCGAACAGATCGGCTGGATCTGATGCCCCATTTCGCCAGCAATGACACGGGTGCCGACGGGGCGGAGCCGGTGATCCGTGTGACCGGCCTGCGCAACAGCTTCGGCGAGCAGGTGATCCACGAGGACCTCGACCTGGAGGTGCGTCGCGGCGAGATTTTGGGCGTCGTCGGCGGATCGGGCACCGGCAAGTCGGTGCTGATGCGCTCGATCATTGGATTGCAGACCCCCGATGCGGGCGAGGTGCGGGTGTTCGGCGAGCCGACGCTGGGGCGCAGCGAGGCCGAAACCGTCGATATCCGCAAGCGATGGGGCGTGCTGTTCCAGGGCGGCGCGCTGTTCTCCACGCTGACGGTGGCGGAGAACGTCCAGGTCCCGCTGCGCGAATTCTATCCGGACCTGTCGCTGTCGCTGCTCGACGAAATCGCGTCGTACAAGGTGGTGATGACCGGCCTGCCGGCGGATGCGGGGCCCAAGTTCCCCGCCGAACTGTCCGGCGGAATGAAGAAGCGTGCCGGGCTGGCGCGCGCGCTGGCGCTCGACCCCGATCTGTTGTTCCTGGACGAGCCGACCGCCGGCCTGGACCCGATCGGTGCGGCGGCGTTCGACGAACTGACCGCCTCGCTCCAGAAGACGCTGGGGCTGACGGTGTTCCTCATCACCCACGATCTCGACACGCTCTACGCCATTTGCGACCGTGTCGCGGTGCTGGCCGACAGACGCGTGATCGCGGTGGGGACGATCCCGGAGCTGCTCGCGCTCGATCACCCGTGGATCCAGGAATATTTCAACGGCCCGCGCGGCCGCGCTGCGGTCGCTTCCCAGAAGCGGGCTGCGGAACACGAACCGGCGGCGGGCCGGACAGGCGATGGCGCGACCGCCGCCGCCGACGACCGCCGGCTATCAGGGGCTGAGTGATGGAAACGCGATCGAACCACGTCCTGGTCGGGGCCGTCGTGCTGATCCTGCTGGCGATCGTCGCGATCTTCACCGTGTGGATCGCACGGGTGAGCGGCGGGGCCGAACGGGAATATGACATCTTCTTCCGCCAGTCGGTCGACGGGCTGGCGAAGGGGTCGACGGTTACCTTCTCCGGCGTGCCGTCGGGGCAGGTGAAGACGATCTCGCTGTGGAAGCCCGATCCGCAATACGTCCGCGTGCGCATCAGCGTGAACGACGACACGCCGATCCTGCGCGGGACCACCGCGACCATCCAGGGCAGCTTCACGGGCACCAGCACCGTCAGCCTGGACGGCGCGATCAAGGGCCAGGCGCCGATCACCTGCCCCGCCGGCGACGCGCGATCGGTATGCCCGCTGGGCGTGCCGGTGATCCCGACCAAGACCGGCGGCATCGGCGCGATCCTCAATTCCGCACCGCAGTTGCTGGAACGGCTGTCGACGCTGACCGAGCGGCTGACCGGGATGCTGAGCGACCGCAACCAGGCGTCGATCGCGGGCATCCTGGACAACACCAACCGCCTGACCGATGCGCTGGCGGATCGTGGGCCCGAAATCGCCGCCACGCTGGCGCAGACCCGCGTCGCGATCGCACAGGCGGGCGATGCCGCCCAGCAGATCGGCGAACTGGCCAAGACGACCAACGGCGTGATGACCGAGGACGTCAAGCCGACCCTGGCCAATCTGAACGCCACCATAAAGTCGGCGCGGGAGAGCACCGACACGCTCAACGCGGCGATCGGCGACGCGCGGCCGGGCCTCACGACCTTCTCGAAACAGACGGTGCCGCAGATCAACCAGTTGGTGCGCGACCTGCGCGTCACGGCGGCGTCGCTCTCGGCGATCTCGGAACGCGTCGAACAGGGCGGCGCCAGCTCGCTGATCGGTCAACAGAAGCTGCCGGAATACAAGGGGAACTGAGCGTGCGCTTCACTCGAAACCTCGTCCTTGCCGCGGCGATCGTCCCGCTGGCCGGCTGTCTCAGCTTCGGCGGCAAGCCGCCCAAGCAATTGCTGACGATCGCGTCCACCGCCCAACCGCAACCGGGCGCGGCACAGATTGCATCGGCAACGCGCGCGATCGTGGTGCAGGTGCCCGCGGTGCCGCAGACGATCGCCAATACGCGCATCCCAGTGCAGCAGAGCGACGTCGCGGTCGCCTATATCAAGGATGCGCAATGGTCCGAACCGCCCGCGCGGCTGTTCGCTCGGGTGCTGGGCGATACGCTGACCGCGCGCGCGGGCATGGTGGTGCTCGCCCCGGCGCAGTCGTTCGGCGCGCCCAGCGCAGACCTGTCGGGCGACCTGCGCAGCTTCGGCGTCGATGCGTCGCAGCGACAGGCGGTGGTGATCTACGATGCGTCGCTGACGCGGGCCGGCCAGTCGGCGATCGAGAAGCGCCGTTTCGAAGCGCGCGTCCCGGTCGCGGCGATCGAGCCGACCGCGGCAGCCGAGGCGCTGGGGCGCGCCGCCAACGACGTGGCCGGGCAGGTCGCCGACTGGGTGCGCAGCGGCGGCTGAGCGACGTCGGCGTCTGCCCAGTCAGCGCGTGTCGAGGCGCTTCACCTCCAGCGGCATTTCGCATATGTCGATCGCGCCGGATCCGATCGTCGGGGGCGGCGGGTTCTCGCGCCGCCGCACTGCCGCGGCAAAGCGCGGGTTGTCGGCCGCGCGATAGGCGAAGCGCGGCCGCTCGGCAGCGGGCAACTCGCTGGCGAGCCGCACCCATTCGATCGGTGCGCGCTGCGCCGGATTGGCATAGACGCCCATCGGCGCATCGCTGCGCGGCAGTCCCGACAGGTTCGCCATCCCGTCGATGATCCGGCCGACGACGGTATAGTTGCGATCCAGCCGCCGTGCCGACTGGCCGATCGGGGTGAACAGCTCAGCCCCGGATCCGGATCGCGGATCGGCATCGCGGGCAACGCCCACCATCGCATAGCAATGCGGCAGCCAGGCGTGGCCCGCGCCGTCGCTGGCCACGGGCCACCCGTCCGCGGTGATGCCTGACGTGCGCGCATGGGGATCACCACGGGCCAACAGCGCCGCAGGGGCGACGCGCGCGACCTCGAACTCCGGATCGACCTGCGTCGCAACGCCGGCCGGCAGCGGCTTCTGCTCGCTGGCATCGCCCCATTGCGCCACCCAGTTTTCCTGGACGCGATAGACGCTGGCGGCATCCCACCAATGCGCCGCCGCCAGCCGGCGGATCTGCGCGACGTGCTGCGGCGCCGCCCAGGCGGCCAGGCGGATCGTCACCGTTCGCCCGCCCGCCAGCCGCATTACCAGCAGCTCGTCGGCGGGAATGACCCGCCAGTCGCTCGCCAATGCCTCATGCGCGGCCGGCGGCGGCGGGGGAGGAGCCGGCGCGGCCGCCGCCTGACCAAGTGCCACGATCGCGGCCAGAGCGAGAAGAATCGTCATGGCCCCACCGTGCCCGTCCTCGCGCCGACCTGCAATCCAACCCGCTTGCGCGCGCGCGACGCCTCCACTAGGGCGTGTCGCTTCCAGTGCATGCGGAGCGGTGGCCGAGTGGTCGAAGGCGCTCGCCTGGAAAGTGAGTATACGGCAAAACCGTATCGAGGGTTCGAATCCCTCCCGCTCCGCCATTCTGCGTTAAAATCATTGGATAATTTCCCCGATCTGGGGCCAGCAACCCGGTTTGCAACCCTGTTTCTCATACGGATTGATGCGGCCAAGCGTGGTCGGATTGAGACGGACGGAATTCCCGTGGCGTCCTGTGCACTTACCAATGGGCTGAATTTCAGCCCTTAAAAGCAAGCGCAAGAGCCCCTCGGACGTCACCCTTGCGAACCAGCCAAGCCGTTTCCCACATCGTGGAGGCGACTTGCGTATCTTCTTCAAAACATTAGTCTGACCGTGCGCCACGAGGGTGGCGCCGAGGCGTGAGAACCTCGCTTGAGAGTCGAGACCCGCACCCATTCGGCCGGGTGGCCGATGCGCATGTCCAAGCCGCTTGCGGCCAAAGTCTCTAGCTGCTGCCCCCACGGTAGAGGGTATCCAGACTTTATATTGCTAC
>NZ_LSJO01000376.1:0-2965 GCF_001556735.1 Sphingomonas sp. CCH9-F2
GGGGAGCATGAGAAAGTTGGGGGTCATGCCGCCTTCCGTTCGTCCCTCCACCTCTGAAAGTCATTGGCCAACGTGCCATCAAGGGTACGGACGCGGAGTTGCACAAGCAGATGCACCCCTCTGGGCGTCCACTGCATCTGTTGCTTCTTTGCGAAGCGCTTTGCGACGACCTGGTTGACGGTCGATTCCACGAAGGCGGTCGAGACTGCTTCGCCATATCGTCGTCGCTCGCCATAGTTCGGGATCATGCTGGCATTGGCGCTGATATAGCTTTCGAACTCCCGCAAATGCTTGAGGAGATTGCGAGCTTGCGGCGAGACCTGTGGGTGGCTCATCGGCTCGTCGGTGACATCCGGATCTGTCGCACCAAGCATTCTGGTCTCGACGTCGCCGATTAGGTCGAGAGCACGGCGCCAGTTGCCGTGCCAGAGGAAGTGCCGAACTCGCTCGAGAGTGGCGACGGCCACGTCTTTATCCGTCTCGGATGGGGGCGGCAATCCGCGCGCGATCTGCTGCATGACCGTCACCCGCATGGCGATGTGGAAATAGTCGAGGACATGCTCGGCGTTCGGCCGCATGTCCCATTGAAGATTGCGGACGTTCCTGCCACCATCGGACATGAAGGTGATCTCACGGTCCATCCCGACGCCTTGCTCCAGCAGCAATTCATGAAGGCGACGACGCGGCCTGTCGTCATGTCCGACCACGAAGCCGAACCGGCGCGTTGGCTCGCTAATTTCGCCATCCTCGCCCGGATCGACGACGGACTTACCCACGATCACCTCGAAATTGTTCGGCCGATCGTACCATGATCGTACATAGCCTCCATCGATCCCGACAGTGACAGGCGGTCCTGGCAGCGGACCATCGGTCCAGTCCGCCTCGCAGCCTTCGATGAAACAGCGTCGCTCGGTGCCAAGCTCGGCTTCCAAACGCTCCGCGACGCGTAGGGTGTCCTGCCGGATCGTCGTCGCGTTGATCGCGTCACCGATCGGAAGGACGTCGGCAAGGCGTTCCGCGGTGATGCCGTAGGACGCGAGCGAAGCCCAGCGCGCCTCTAGCTCGAGAAGGTCCGGCGTGACGCGTTCGGGCAGCGCCGCCACGATCGGCGCCGCGATACCCGCTGTGGGTTTACATGTACATCGCCGGAACCTGGTACTTGGCACGGCGATCTTTCCGAACGGCGTGCGCACCATGATCGAACGATGATCCTTGATTTGCCTTGCTGATCCGCAGCACGGACAAGCGCGCTGGCGGCGACACCAGTCGAGCGCCTGGGTCTGAACCACAGCGAGCTGCAGCGCGGCCAGCAGTCGCTTGCTCTCCGCGATCCTGAGACCGAGATCATCGATCGTAAGCGTGTCGTCGTCGCGTTCGATGACGGCGATGGATATGCCGCTGGTTGGCCTGTCGTCCGTTGCTGCGGTGAGGGTGATGGTGAAGCGCATGAGCTCATTCCTCCATGAAGAAGGGAACTCATTGGCCGGCACATCGGTGCCGCCGTCCGAAACCGACCGGTTACGGTCACCTACAGCTAACCCTGTCCATAAAATAGCCTTACCATCTTGCGGACACACCAATTTTACTGGACACCCCTTCCGGACAATCGAGGCCGGATCCATGTCACGCACCTTTGCCTATCTGCGCGTTTCGACCGTCGACCAGACGACCGACAACCAGTTGCACGAGATTGAGGCCGCTGGCTTTGCAGCGCAGCCGCGGCGGATCGTCGCCGAAACCATCTCCGGGTCGGTTGCGGCGAAAGAACGCAAGGGTTTTGCCCGGTTGCTTGACCGGCTAGAGGATGGCGACGTCCTCGTCGTCACCAAGCTCGACCGGCTCGGCCGCAACGCGATGGATGTGGCGAGCACCGTCGCCGATCTCGATCGCATGGGCGTTCGCGTCCACTGCATGGCGCTGGGCGGCGTCGATCTCACCTCGTCGACAGGCAAGCTGACGATGGGCGTTATCAACGCGGTCGCCGAATTCGAGCGCGACCTGCTGATCGAACGCACCCAGGCCGGGCTACGCCGCGCGCGGGCGGAGGGCAAGGCCATCGGACGGCCTGCGAGCCTTACAACAGACGAGCGCGCCGAGGTCGAGCGCCGCCTTGAAAGCGGCGAAACCGTGTCCGCGCTCAGCAAGGCGTTCTCGACAAGCCGGCAGACGATCATGCGGGTACGCGATGACAGACGCGCTCAAGCCGAGCTTGCCTGAGCATCAGTCCACAGACATTGGCCGGTCCTTGCCGACAAACTCAGCCTTCAACGCGAGATTGATGGCGCGGCGATCGATGGAATCTGGATCGTAGCGCAGCAGCGGATCATCTGGACCGTCGAACCCGGCGCGGTCAGCTGGCGTCCACTCTTCGCCGTCATCTTCCTCGCCGTCGCTGGTATCGTTTTCATCCAGAAAGTCATCCAGGCCATTTCCCTGATCGAAGCGCAATTCATCGAGACGTTCGAGCAATCGCTCATATCCACCCGGTCCGCCGATATCCTCAGGCGGACCGGCGCGAGCACCATCGGTGCAGACCGGCCAGGGCTTGTCTGCGCTCGGTTGTTCACGCGCTTCGACGCGGATCTCGTGCTCCCAGAAATCGCCGAAGTCGTATTCGTACATCATGCGTTGCCGCACTCGCAGCGACAGGTCGGCAAGTGTCAGTTCCCTCAGAATTTTCCCGTCCTCGACAAGGTGGTGACGCTCACCCGTCCTTTGCGTGCCGAAACGGCGCCCATGCACCTTGAAAGCATGGAGATGATAATCTTCCCAACCAAACGCGATCTGGATTACCCGGTGCAGACCAAAAAGCGTCAGATCGCTGCGAACCAGCAAGCGTCGCCAAATCATCGGCGATATATCCCGGAGGCCGACCTTCAGACGGTAAGCGACAAGCGGAGCCGGTTTCGACATGCTCCTAAAGCTACCGGATCAGCACCGTCACCCCCAGCTTTTTTATGCCCCC
>NZ_LSJO01000377.1:0-955 GCF_001556735.1 Sphingomonas sp. CCH9-F2
GGGAACCGCCAGCGCCAGCGCCAGCCCGACCGCCCCGCGCAAGCCACCCCAGACGAGCACGTGCTGATAGGTGGCGGGCAATCGCCGCCGGGACCGCGCGAAGGGCAACGCCAGCGGATACACCGCCGCCGCGCGACCGATCAGCGTCAGCACGATGGCGATGCCCAGCGGTACCGACACCAGTGCGATCGGCTGGTGCGCTTCATGGCTGCCGATCAGCAGGAACAGGCACGAATTGGCGAGAAAGGCGGCATAGGCCCAGAAATCCTGGACATGCTGCCGGCCGGCGACCGAGATCGATCCGCGCGGGCCAAGGTTGCCGACGATCAGCCCCGCCGCCAGCGCCGCGAACACACCCGAGGCATGGACATGCTCGGCAAGCAGGAACGATCCCCAGGCGACGACCGTGGTCAGCGTCACCTCGACCAGATGGTCCGTCGTCCGGCCGGCGACGGTCAGCACGACGAAGCCGATCGCGGCGCCGATGGCGAGGCCGCCCGCCACGGTCCACAGCAAGGCGAGCGCCGCGCCCGATGCGGTCAGTGCCTCGCCATTGGCAACGCCGACGAGGATCGCGAAACCCACCGCAGCGACCCCGTCGTTGAGCAGGCTTTCGGATTCGACGACCATGCTCAGTCGCGGTTCGGCCCTCATCTCCTTGAACGCCGCGATGACCGACACTGGATCGGTCGCGGCGATCAGCACGCCGAAGAAGGCAGCACCCAGCACGCTCCAGCCGAGCAGCAGGTGCATGCCGCCAGCGACAACGGCGGCGCTGATCGCCACGCCCAGGAAGGCGAGCACGATCGTGATCGGCATCTCCGTCCGAAAGCGCGACCAGCGCAGCTGCATTGCCGCTTCGAAGATCAGCGGCGGCAGGAAGAAGTTGAAGATGAGTTCGCGCGACAGCGGCAGGTCGGCACCGACCGGAAAATAGGCAAGGCCGATACCCGCC
>NZ_LSJO01000378.1:0-6774 GCF_001556735.1 Sphingomonas sp. CCH9-F2
GGCGGGGATCCCCGCCGATGCGGTGATGGCGCCGGCGCACCGCGATGCGCTGGTGATGATCGCGCGGCGGCTGGCGGACCGCGCCGCGCTGCACGAAGCGAGCGCGCGGGTCGGCACGCGCGCGCTGTCGTGGCGATCGGCCTGGGCGGTGCTGGCGGCGGCGGGCATCTACGGCGATATCGCGCGCACCGTCGCACGCCGCGGCGCGCACGCCTGGGACCGACGCGTGACCACGGGCAAGGCCGCCAAGCTCGCCTGGATCGCGCGCGCCGCGGCGCAGGCCAGCCGCCGTCACGCCATTCCCGATACCCCGCGCGATCCGCTGCTGTGGACGCGTCCGCGCTGACGCGCGCGTCTCACTCGTCCGCGTCGATCCCCCAGTTCAGCCCGCGCGAGATCGCCGGGTCGGCGACCGCGGTCAGCAGATAGGCGACGAACTGCTTGGCGCGCTGCCACCAGCCGGTCGCCGCCTTGTACGCCTCGGGCGTCACCTCGTTCGATCGCGTGATTTCCGCGTCGACATAGCGGCGGACATGGTCGGCGAAGGCGCGATCCTCGATCCGCAGCATCAGTTCCAGGTTGATGAACAGGCTGCGCATGTCGAAATTGGCGCTGCCCACCCACACTGCATCGTCGATGACGTACAGCTTGGTGTGCAGCTTGGTCGGCGCATATTCAAACACCCGCACACCGCGCCTGAGCAGCCCGGCATAGGTGAAGCGCGCCGCCGCGATCGTGACGTTGTTGTCGGACAGCGCCGCCGTCACCACCCGCACCCGCGCCGCGCGCTTGCCCGCGCGGTCCAGCCGGCGCAGCATCGTGGGGGAGGGCGTGAAATAACCCGCGATGACGTCGATCCGCGCCGCGCGCGCCATGTCCTCGCGGATCGCGCGCGCCCATGGCGACAGCCGCCGCGTCGGCCCGCCGATCGTCCAGCGCAACGCGCCGCGCGCCTCGCTCCACTGCGCCAGTGCCTTGTTGAGCCGGCGGACGCGCCCGCCGTGGCGGATGCCCTGTTCCAGCGCGTCGAAATAGCCCGCGATCCGCCCCGCCGCCGCGCCTTCGACCAGCAGCCCCAGGTCGCGCCACGCGCGCTCGGCGGGCGTGCCGAAATAATCGTCCTCGATGTTGAACCCGCCGATGATGATCCGCGCCGCGCCCAACTCCTCGGCATCGGCCAGCGCCAGTTTCTGGTGGTTGCGCAGCAGGTAGCGCCGCCCGAACCGCGGCGCGAACCGGCACACGCTGACCCCGGCCGCCTCCACCGGGGCGAAGAAAGCCTCGTCCGCGGCGCTGCCGAATCCGTCGACGATCAGCGCCACCGTCACCCCGCGCTGCGCCGCGCGCGCCAGCGCGGCATTGACGCGCCGCCCCGATTCGTCGTCGGCGTAGATGTAATAGAGGATACGCAGCGACCGCCGCGCGCCATCGATCAGCGCCAGCAGCGCGTCCAGCCGCCGCGGCCCGGTATCGAGCAACGTCAGCCGGTTGCCGTCGACCGCGAAAGTCGGCTGGGCGGTGGCATCCTCCATCGCGCCGCGGCATGGCGGTTGCGCGCGCGCACCGCAAGCGCGGGCTTTCCTTGACGGATGGCGGGGGAGTCTCTAGATGCCCGACCCTTCCCTTAGCTTACCTTCAAGAGGATACGCGGATGGCGCGCGTCACTGTCGAGGATTGCGTCGACAAGATCCCGAACCGTTTCGATCTGGTCCTGCTGGCCGCGCAGCGCGCGCGGCAGGTGTCGGGCGGTGCGGAACTGACGATCGACCGCGATCGTGACAAGAACCCGGTGGTCGCGCTGCGCGAGATCGCCGAGGAGACGGTCAGGCCGCGCGACCTTCAGGAAGCCGTGGTGCAGAGTCTGCAGCGCGTCCAGATCGACGATGAGGAAGAGGCCGACGAAATCGGCAGCCTGGCCGCCTCGGCCGAGGCGCTGCGCCTCACCGCCGTCGCCCCGCCGCGCAATCAGAACGTCGGCGCCGACTACGACGGCTGACGCGCGCACGAGGTGCCGCTGAAAAGGCCCGCGACTCGTCATGCGAGTCGCGGGCCTTCTCGCGTCGGAACATCGAACGTCATTGGCCCCAAACCTCATCCCGGCGAAGGGTGGGATCTCCCGCGGTTAGAGCGCTTCCACTCGCCAAAGGCTCCTGCCTGCGCAGGAGCGACGGCTACATGCCCGCCGCCTCACGCCGCCAGCGTCGCCGTCATCGCGATCCGCTTCGCCGCGCCCGGCGCGACCGCGAACACGCCGGGCTTGTCGCGGAACTCGCCCGCATAGCCTTCCGGATCGGCGATCCCGTGCCACGGCTCGACGCAGACATAGGCCGCGCCCGGCTTGGTCCAGATGCCCAGCATCGGCGTGTCGGGGAACGCGATGTCGAGCTGCGGCCCGTCCGCCGCGCCATAGCGGACCGCGTCCGACGCGACCGGGTCCCACACCAAAGCATCGTGCGCGAACAGATCGTCCGCCAGATGCAGCACCCGGCCGTCGAGCGGCGAGGGGGTTTCCTGCGCCGCGATCGTCCCGTCCGCGGCGATCGCCTTCAGCGCCCCCGGCTCGTCCGCGGCGAAGGTGATGCGATGGTCGCCACGCGCCCGGCCATAGGGCAGCGGCCAGGCGAAGGCGGGGTGGAAACCGAAACTGGCGTAGAGCGTCGCGTCCGTCGCCGGATTGGCGACCGTCACCGCCACAGCGAGCGTCGCGCCCGTCACCTCGAACGCCACCTCCAGCCGGAACGCGAACGGATAGACCGCGCGCGTCGCGTCATCGTCCTCCAGCGCGAACACCGCGCGCGTCGGCCCGGCCTCCACCACCGCGAAGTCGCGGTGGCGCGCGAAGCCGTGCTGCTTCATCGGATATTCGCGCCCGTCGACGCGGATCGTCTCGCCGCTCGGCCGCCCGACGACCGGGAACAGGATCGGCGCGCGCCCGGTCCAGAAGCGCGGATCGGCGTCGGTCATCAACTCGCGCCCGTCGGCGTCGGTCAGCGACGACAGTTCCGCGCCATGCGGGTTGATCGCCGCCGCCAGCATCCCGTTGCCGATGCGGATCCAGTCCCGCTCAGCCCCCCGCTCAGCCACGCAGCTGCGCCCCCAGCTTGGCCGCCGCGGCGATCACCCGGTCGGCGATCGCCTTCAGATCGGCGTCGGTGAAGCTCTTCTCGCCCGGTTGCAGCACCGTCTCGATCGCGACCGAGGCGTGGCCCTCCGGCACGCCCGCGCCGGTGAACACGTCGAAGACGCGCGCGCGCACGATCGTGGCCTTGTCGGCGCCCTTCACCGCGCGGGTCAGCGCCTCGGCATTGACGTCGGCGGGGACCAGGAACGCGAAGTCGCGCCGCACCGGCTGCAACGCCGGCGGCGTATAGGCCGGGCGCATGAACCCGCCCGCGCCGCGCTTCGCGGGAATCGCGTCGAGGTACAGTTCCACCGCCGCGACCGGCCCGGACAGGTCGAACGCCTTGAGCACCGCGGGATGGACCGCGCCGAACGCCGCCAGCACCGTCTTCGGCCCCAGCCGCAGCGTGCCCGACCGGCCGGGGTGGAACGCCGCGCCTGCCTCGCCCATCACCTGAAGGTTGTCGACCGGCGCGCCCGCCGCCGCCAGCAGCGCCAGCGCCTCGGCCTTCGCGTCATAGGCGTCGAACGGTGCCGCCTTGCCCTCGCGCCAGCCGCGCGGGCGGCGATCGCCCGCCAGAACGAGGCCCAGCGTCACCCGCTCGCGCGGGGCGCCGCCCTCGTCCAGATAGCGGCGGCCCAGCTCGAACAGTCGCACGCCCTCCGCGCCCTGCCGCAGGTTGCGCTCGGCCGCGGCCAGCACGCCGATCAGCAGCGACGGGCGCATCACCTTCAGCTCCTCGCTGATCGGATTGGCGACGCGCCACGCGCCGCCGCCGAACAGCGCGGCGTGCTTTTCGGGGACGAAGCTCCACGTCACCGCCTCGTCCAGCCCGCGCGCGGCGGCGGCGCGGCGGATGCGGCGTTCCAGCTTCTGTTCGGGGGTCGCGGTCGGGCGCGCGACGCCGGCGTCGCGCGGCAGCGGCACCGACGGCACCTTGTCCAGCCCCTCGATGCGGATCACTTCCTCGACCAGGTCGGCCGGGCCGTCGATGTCGCGGCGCCACGTCGGCGGCGTCACCTGCCAGTCGTCGCCGACCGTGAAGCCCAGCGATTCGAGGATCGCGCGCTGGCGCTCCGGCGCGATCGCCAGCCCGCCCAGCGACGCTGCGCGGGCCGGATCATAGGCATAGCTGCGCGTGCCCAGCGGCGCCGCGCCCGCGCGCGTCACGCCGGTGGCGGTGCCACCGCAATATTCCAGCACCAGGAACGTCGCGATCGCCAGCCCGTCGTCCAGGAACGCCGGGTCCACCCCGCGTTCGAACCGCTGGCGCGCATCGCTGGTCAGTTGCAGCGTCTGGCCCGTCCGCGCGATCGTGTCGGGGTCGAAGAACGCGCATTCAATCACCACCTCGGTGGTCGTCTCGGACACACCCGAATGCGCGCCGCCCATGATCCCGCCGATATCGTGCACCGCCACGTCGTCGGCGATCACGGTCATCCCCGCCGCCAGCGTATAGGTCTTGCCGTTCAGCGCCTCGATCGTCTCGCCCGCACGCGCCGCCCGCGCGACCAGCCCGCCCGACAGCTTCGCCTTGTCATAGACGTGCAGCGGCCGGCCCAGGTCGGCGGTCAGGTAATTGGTGATGTCGACCAGTGCGCTGATCGGCTTCTGCCCGATCGCGCGCAGCCGTTTGGCCATCCATTCCGGCGCCGCGCCGTTGGTCAGCCCCGACACGCCTTGCGCATAAAAGGCGGGGCAGCCCGCCGCATCCTCGATCCGCACGTCCGGCCCAGCGCCGCTCCCCGGCACTTCGGGCACGGTCAGCGGCTTGAGCGTCCCCAGACCCGCCGCCGCCAGATCGCGCGCGATCCCGCGCACGCCCATGCAATCCTGCCGGTTGGGGGTGATCGCCACGTCGATCACCGGATCGTCGAGGCCCGCATAAGCGGCAAAGGCGCTGCCGACCGGCGCGTCGTCGGGCAGCTCGATGATCCCGTCGTGATCCTCGCCCAGCTCCAGCTCGCGCGTCGAACACATCATGCCGTTCGATTCGACCCCGCGGATCGCCGCGACTTTCAGGACCATGTCGTTGGCGGGCACCGCCGCACCCGGCCTGCCGAACACACCGACCAGCCCCGCGCGCGCATTGGGCGCGCCGCACACCACCTGCAACGGGCCGTCGCCTGCGTCGACCGACAGCACCTGCAATTTGTCGGCCTGCGGGTGGCGCTCGGCGGTCAGCACCCGCGCCACGGTGAAGCCGTCCAGCTTCGCGGCCGGATTCTCGACCCCCTCCACCTCCAGCCCGACGCGCGTCAGCGCATCGAGGATCGCGTCCAGCGACGCATCGGTGTCGAGATGGTCCTTGAGCCAGGAAAGCGTGAATTTCATGTTCTTCTTCTTCCGTCGCCCCAGCGCAGGCGGGGGCCTTTTCGGGGCGGGCGGATCGCTCCTTCCGCGGGAGATCCCGGCCATCGCCGGGATGACGTGGTCGCTACGCCGCGGTTCCCACGCCACCCGACAGCGTCGGCACGTCCAGCGCGGCAAAGCCGTAATGCTTCAGCCAGCGCACGTCCGCCTCGAACACCGGGCGCAAATCGTCGATGCCGTATTTCAGCATCGCCAGCCGGTCGATCCCGCAGCCGAAGGCGAACCCCTGCCATTCGTCCGGGTCCAGGCCGCAGGCGGCGATGACGCGCGGATGCACCATCCCGCTGCCCAGCACCTCCATCCAGCCTTCGTCGCCGCCGATCACGCGCTTGCCCTTCTCCACCGAGAAGCCGACGTCGACCTCGGCGGACGGTTCGGTGAACGGGAAATAGCTGGGGCGCAGCCGCAGCACGACGTCGTCGCGCTCGAAGAACGCGCGCAGGAACGTTTCCAGCGTCCATTTCAGGTGCGCCAGCGTGATCCCCTTGTCGATCACCAGCCCTTCGACCTGGTGGAACATCGGGGTGTGCGTGGCGTCCCAGTCGGACCGGTACACGCGCCCCGGCGCGATGATGCGGATCGGCGCGCCGCCCGCCGAACCGGCACCGGCGTGGCGCCTGGCCACCTCCACCATCGTGCGGATCTGCACCGGCGAGGTATGCGTGCGCAGCACCATCGGCGCGGCATCGTCGGCCGCCCCCTCGGGCTTGGCGATATAGAACGTATCCTGCATCGCGCGCGCCGGATGCGTCTCGGGGATGTTGAGCGCGCCGAAATTGTGCCAGTCGTCCTCGATCTCCGGCCCGGTCGCCACCGCGAAGCCCAGGTCGGCGAAGATCTCCGCCAGTTCGTCCATCACCTGCGCGACCGGATGGACCGTCCCCGCCGCGGGCACGTCGACCGGCAGCGTCATGTCCAGCGCCTCGCCCGCCAGCTGCGCGTCGAGCGCAATCTGCTCCAGCACCGCCTTGCGCGCCGCGATCGCGTTCGTCACCGCCTCGCGCAGGCCGTGGATCGCGGGGCCGTTGGCTTGCCGCTCCTCGGGCGACATCGCGCCCATCGTCTTGAGCAGCTGGGTCACGCGCCCCTGCTTGCCCAGCGCCTCCACGCGCACCGCCTCCAGCGCGTCGAGCGCGGCCGACGCCTCGATCGCGGTCAGCAGGTGGGTCTTCAACTCGTCGATATCGCTCATGCGCCAATCCGTTGTTGCGCCGGGCCGCACGCTGGCGGCCCGGCGCAACAACGGATTGGCGCATGAGCGATATCGACGAGTTGAAGAC
>NZ_LSJO01000379.1:0-1774 GCF_001556735.1 Sphingomonas sp. CCH9-F2
TCCATGCGGACCCGGCGATGGCGCGAAGCTCGGCCATGACGCGGGCCTTGTCCTCGCCCGCCTTGGCGAGCGCCGCCTGGTCCTCGCGCCGGGCGGCGTTGCCCGCCGCCGCGATCCGCTGCGCCATTTGCTCGGGCGTCATCGCCAGCGCCGGGGCGGCCTTCAGAAACTGGCCGATGCGCGCGATGTTCTCGCCCGCCGTGTCCACGCCCTGCTGCATCCGCCCCAGCGTCTCGGAATAATCGGGTATGTCTTGTCCGCCGCGCTCGGCCGCCAAGCCCTCCACGGCGCGGCGCAACAGCGCAAGCTCGCCGCGCATCGCCTCGAACGCCTCGGCTGCGTCGGCTCCTTGGCTATCGTCCTCGTCCGTCACCTGTCCCCCTTACCGGCTCATGCCACGATCGCGGTCGCGGCCTTGTCCGACCGACTGCGCGAGCTCCTGCCCGATCGACCGGCCCCGCTCCATGCGCAACGCCAGCTCGGACGCGCGGGCGCGCAACACGGATTCGAGCTGCGGATCGCGATGCAATCCGCCCGCCATGTTCTCCATGCGCTTGCCCAACTTATCAGCGCCCGCACGGTCGCCGGCACGCTCCATGCTGGCGCGCGCCTCCTTCATGCCCTGCCACTGCTCCACGAACCGGTCCGCGCGCTTCTCCGGGTCGATGCGGACCTGGCGCTCCGTCTCCATCGCCTTCACCGCGCCGCCCGTATTCCCCTCGGCCGCGTCGCGCGCGAGTCGGGGGTCGCGCTCGATCGCGCTGGCAAGGTCGCGGCTCCCAAGCGGTCGCACCTGGTCGAGCGCGTCGCCAGCCTTCGCCAGCGCCTGTTCCTGGTGCGCCAGCACCGGCAACCCCTTGTCCCGCATCCGGCCTATATCCGCTGCGGCGCGCCCATAGCGCTCGATCGCGCGGGCCTGCGAGGATGCCGGCGGCCGATCGGCCGCGACACGCTCCGGCGACGTCGCTTTCTCGGTCGCCGGCTTCGGCCGGAACCCCGCGAACATGCCCCGCGCCTTGTCGCGGACCTTCTCCGCCACTTGGCGCGCGAGTTCCGGGAACCGGATCTCGCGCCGATCGGCGAAGGCGCGGGCCTGGTCCTGCTCTGGCCGTGCATAGTCGCCGGCCATGTCCTTGCCCCGATCGCGCGATAGGGCGCGGACAAGCTGGCGCTGGTCGGCGAAGTCGTCGCGGCCATAGTGGAGCTGCACGTCGTCGCGATGCCGCGACAGGCCGACATAAGCGCTGTGCCGGTCCATGCCGGGGGTGGCGAGAATGTGGGCACTATCGACCGTCACGCCCTGCGCTTTGTGGAACGTGGCGGCGTAGCCGTGATCGACATGGGCATAGTCCTTCGCGTCGAACGCGACGCGCGCGCCACTGTCGAGCCGAACCTTCATGCCCTCGGCCGACACCTGCTCGATCGTGCCAAGCGTGCCGTTCTTCACCCCCAGCGACCGCTCGTTCCGCAGGAACATCAAGCGGTCGCCGCGCGCGAACGCGCGCGTCCCCCGGTCGGCGCTGAACGCCACGTCATCGCCAAGGTCGCCGGTCGCGCGAAGCCGGCCACGCGCCTCCTCGTTCAGCTCGCGAACCTCGGCGTTGGTGTGGGTGAGGATAACGCGGGATTTGCCCGGCTCGGCCTGGCGCGCACGATCCCAGCCGTCGACCAGCTCGCCCCGCGCCTGCTCGCGCGTGTCGGCCGCGTGGACCATGCCCTTGCCGTCATAAGCGTGGATCGCCTCGCCGGTGCGCCCCGTCGCCAGCGCGCGCGT
>NZ_LSJO01000038.1:0-1303 GCF_001556735.1 Sphingomonas sp. CCH9-F2
TCGCGCAGGAGGTCAAGAGCCTCGCCAACCAGACCGCGCGCGCCACCGACGATATTGCCGCGAAGATCGCCGCGATCCAGGCCGCCACCCGCGTCACCGTCGATACCAGCGCTTCGATCCGCACCACCGTGGCCGAGGTGCAGGAAAGCGCCACGCGCATCCGCCACGCGATGGAGGCGCAGGCGCATACCGTCACCGCGATCACCGCCGCGGTCGACGAAACCGCGCTGGCCGCCGATTCGATGTCGCACACCATCGCCACGATCCGCCACGACACCGAAACCGTCGCGACCCAGATCGACCAGCTGGGCGCCGGCTTCGACACGCTGGCAGGGCGCCTGGGCGCGCTCGAGGGGCGGGCGTCGGTCTATGCCGGGAAGGTCGCGGCATGACGGCGGCGGCGCGCGGCGGGAAAGGCCGATGAGCGATCCGGCGGTCTATTTCGACACGCGCCCGCTCGCCCAGCGCGCGATCGGCTTCGACTGGGACGGCGCCGTGCCGGCGGCGTGCCGCGATATCGTCGCGATCCTCGATGCGGCGGACGGCTGGCAGGCGGTGTCGCAGGCGTTCTGGGATCATTTCCGCGCACAGCCGACGCTCCCGCGCGAGGCGCTCGGCAACACGCCCGAGGAGATCGCCGCCGAGCAGGCGCGCACGATCGAATTCGTCCGCATCCGCTACGAAGAGCCGTGCAGTGAACGCTGGAAGGCCAAGCTGATCCACTATGTCGAGATGTCGCAGCGTGCGCATATCCCGCTCACCGCCTTCCTGGCGTCGATGTCGCGCGCGCATGCGCAGATCCTCTCGCTGATCGCCGACGCGCCGGGGATGGACGTGGCGCGGTTGCTCCGGCTCGCCGATGTCGTGCAGCGGCTGGCCCTGTTCGAAGGCGACGCGATGGCGCGCCAGCTGGCGATGCAGGCCGATCACTATGCCCGCGCCAGCCGCGAACAGCGCGGCGGCGCGTTCCGCACGTCGATCTTCACCGGCATCGACGCGATCGCCAGACAGGGGCTGGACGTGCGCGGGCAGGTCGAACAGGCCTCCGCCTGCACCGCCGACATGCTGGAGAAGACCAGCGAGGTCGCCGCCGCCGCCGAACAGTCCGCGCTGGCGATGCGCGACGCGGCCTCCACCGCCGCCGGGCTGATCTGCGCGATCGAGGACGTGCGCACCAGCATGGATGCGTGCAACCGCACGCTGGCGGATGCCACCGTCCAGGCCGAAGGCGCGGTGACCGCGACCGCGGCGCTGAGCGATCATGCCAAGTCGATCGAATCGATCCTGGGGCTGATCCGCGATA
>NZ_LSJO01000380.1:0-1543 GCF_001556735.1 Sphingomonas sp. CCH9-F2
CTCCCCGCCGGGGAGGGGGGAGAATGACACTATGCGCTACCTGCCCCTGACCCCCGCCGACCGGACCGAGATGCTGTCGGTCATCGGCGCGTCCTCGATCGATGATCTGTTCGCCGACGTGCCCGAAGCGGCGCGGCTCGACGGGCCGATCCGCGACCTGCCCGGCCATGCCAGCGAACTGGCGGTCGAACGCCACATGACCGCGCTGGCGCGCAAGAACATGGTGGCGGGCGACGTGCCGTTCTTCCTGGGGGCGGGCGCCTATCGCCACCATGTGCCCGCCAGCGTCGATCACCTGATCCAGCGCGGCGAGTTCCTGACCGCCTACACGCCCTATCAGCCGGAAATCGCGCAGGGCACGTTGCAGATGCTGTTCGAATTCCAGACGCAGGTCGCATCGCTGCTGGGAACCGACGTCGCCAACGCCAGCATGTACGACGGGTCGACCGCCTGCTGGGAAGCGATCGGCATGGCGCGGCGCATCACCCGGCGGGGCAAGGCGATCCTGTCGGGCGGGCTGCACCCGCATTACGTCTCGGTCGCGAAGACGATGGCGAAATATACCGGCGACGCGCTCGACACCGCGCTGCCGGTGCTGGGTGCCGACACCGATATCGACGCGCTGATCGCGAAGATCGACGACGAGACGTCGTGCGTGGTCGTGCAATACCCCGATATCCTCGGCCGCATCGCGGACCTGACCCCGCTGGCCGATGCCTGCCATGCGAAGAAGGCGCTGCTGATCGCGGTGGTGACCGAGCCGGTGGCGCTGGGCGCGATCCGCTCGCCGGGCGAGATGGACGCCGATATCGTCGTGGGCGAGGGGCAGTCGTTGGGCGTCGGCCTCCAGTTCGGCGGGCCGTATGTCGGGCTGTTCGGGTGCAAGGAAAAGTATCTGCGCCAGACGCCGGGGCGCTTCTGCGGCCAGACCGTCGACGCCGATGGCAAGCGCGGGTTCGTACTGACGCTGTCGACGCGCGAACAGCATATCCGGCGCGAGAAGGCGACCAGCAACATCTGTACCAATTCGGGCCTGTGTGCGCTGGCCTTCTCGATCCACATGACCTTGCTGGGCGAGGCGGGGCTGCGGCAACTGGCGGCGATCAACCACGCCAACGCCTGCCGCGCGGCCGACCGGCTGGCGCAGGTGCCGGGCGTGCGCGTGGTCAACGACACCTTCTTCAACGAATTTACGCTGGATATCGGGCGCGAGGCGCGGCCGGTGGTGCGTGCGTTGGCCGATCGCGGCGTGCTGGCGGGCGTGTCGTTGGGGCGGCTCTATCCGGGTGAGGAAGCCTTGGCGAACGGGCTGGTCGTCGCGGTGACCGAAACCGTGACCGACGACGATATCGCGGCGCTGGCCACCGCGCTGGAAGAGGCGCTGGCGTGACGATGCGCGGCCTGCCTTTCTCCTTCCATTATGGCGAATCACTGGCAATGTTGGAATTCCCGTGCTTTCCCAAGTGGATGGAGCCGGGTCTCAACATTGGCGAAAAGGCCGCGATCGTCTCAACTTTCGCAACATTCGTCTTCAGCAACCGCC
>NZ_LSJO01000381.1:0-6727 GCF_001556735.1 Sphingomonas sp. CCH9-F2
CCGCCCGATCGGGCGGGCCACCGCCTGGATGCCGTTCATCCGCGCGGCACGCCGCCGGAACGGGTCGAGCGGGCGATGGCCAAGGCCGGGCTGCCGGGCCTGTCCGCGCATGAGGATGCGACGACCGGCGCGGTCACCGTCACCGGGGTGGTCGCCAACGATGCGCAGCGCACGCGCGCGGTCGATGCGCTGCGCGATACCGGCATCGCCGGCAGCGTCGTGGTGCTGACCAGCGCCGATCTGGCGCGCTCGGCGGTCGATGTCGCGCGGATGAACGGCATCCAGGCGGTGGCCCGCCCGATCGGGCGGACCGCGATCGAGCTGCGCGTGACCCCGATGGCGCGGGAGGACGAACAGAAACTGGCGCAGGCGGTGCGCGGCGACGTGCGCGCGCTGACGCGCCTGTCGCTGCGCGACGATCTGCCGCCGACCGAGGACGTCCCGCTCAAGACGGTGCAGGATGCGACGAAGAAGGTGTCCACCGTCGTCGGCGGCGACCCCGCGTTCATCCAAACCGTCGACGGGGCGCGCTATTTTCCGGGCGCGGTGATGCCCAGCGGGCACCGGCTGGTCGCGATTCAGGGTAACATGGTCGTATTCGAGAAAAGCGGGCGACAGACCCGCGTGGCGTTCTGAACCCGGGGATTTGGGCAACAGGGGCAAGCGAAGGAGAAGGCAAGTGACGGACAACAGCATCACCGGCGGCCTCGGCATGATCGCCGCCACCCCCCTGACGGGGAACCGCATGGCCAAGGGCAATGCGCCGGGCACCTGGTTCGAGGCGCTCGCCGATGCCTGGGGCCAGACGCTCGACGGGCAGGCCGCGCGGATCGAACAGATGTCCGACAGCGTCGGCCAGGGCGGCGACAATCCGTCGCAGATCACGAAGCTGACCGCCGAATCGATGCGGATGAGCTTCATGGCGAACAGCTCGTCCAGCTCGATCGACAGCGTCGGCAAGGCGCTCGAGACGATGGCGCGCAAGGGCTAAGGAGGGCCGCACATGTCGATCGAAGCCATTGCGGCATCCGCCGCGGGCGCCGGCGGCGCCGGGATCGCGATGCCGCCGGGCGACACGGTCCAGGCCGGGCCGAACGCCTCCATCGCCGACATCACCAGCTTCCAGTCGTCGATGACGGCGGCGGCGTCCGGCGCCTCCCCCGTGGGCGGCCCTGACCAGCTGTCGCCCGCGATCAAGGCGATGTTCACCCAGCTGGAAAAGGTGAACGGCGAGGCGCGCAACGTCGCCGATTATGCGCAGGCCGCCTCGGCGAAGGGCGCGGACATGACCCCGGGCGAGGTCGTCAACCTGACGATGAAATGCCACGAGTTCATGTTCCACTGCCAGCTGACGTCGAACATCGCCAACCGCACCTCCGACGGGGTGCAGCAGCTGTTCCGGCAGCAATCGTGACGGTCCGGCGGGAGGAGGAGCGGCGCATGGACGCCATCGTGCGACAGCTGCGGATCGTACTGGCCGCGCTGGGGCTTCTCCTCCTGGCCGCATGCGGCCGGGCCGAACTGTACGGCAAGCTGACCGAGGCACAGGCCAACGAGATGATCGCGGTGCTCCAGCGATCGGGGATCGAGGCCGACAAGACCAGCGCGGGCGAGAACGGCTGGACGCTCACCACCGCCAAAAGCGACTTCGGCCGCGCGGTGGAGATCCTCCAGTCGCAAGGCTATCCGCGCCAGGATTTCGCGACGCTCGGCACCGTGTTCAAGAAGGAAGGCTTCGTCTCCTCCCCCACCGAGGAACGCGCGCGGCTGAACTGGGGGCTCAGCCAGGAACTGTCGCGCACCCTGACCGAGATCGACGGCGTGGTGCAGGCGCGCGTCCATCTGGCGCTGCCCGAGGACGCGCCGCTCGCCGAGCAGAAGGCGCCCGCCAGCGCATCGGTGTTCATCAAATACCGCCCCGGCACCGACATCAACGGCCAGATCGGCAAGATCAAGGCGCTGGTCGTCAATTCGATCGAGGGGCTGAAATACGAAAACGTCAGCGTCGAAACCTTTGCCGCCGCGCCGGCGCCGGTCGCGGTCGGCGCGCCCGCCGCGTCGGCGGGCGGCGGCGACGCGCTGGTATGGGCGCTGGCGATCGGTGCGCTGGCGGTGGTCGGCGCGCTCGCCTATCCGGGCGTGCGCCGCTGGCGGCTGCGGCGCCAGGCGGCGGCGCGCCGCGCGATCGTGCCGCAGGACGTCCAGCCGTGAGCGCGGCGGCGGAACGCGCGGCGCTGGCGCGGATCGGCGCCAGCCTCGCCGAACTGGCGGGCGAACGCGGCGAGCGGCGCGCGCGCGCGCTGATCGAGCGTGGCCCCGCGCCGGTCGCCGCCAGCTTCGCCGATCTGGCGCGCGCGCCTGACTGGCTGCAACGCCCGCGCCCCGCGCTGATGCGGCTGGCGGTACGCGCGGCACTGGTCGCGATGGCGCCCGCGATCGCGGCATCGATCGACGGCGACTGGCTGCGCGAATTGGCGCGCCGCGCGGGCGACAGCGCGCTCGACGCCGCGATCGCGCTGGCGCCCGACGTGCCGGGCGGCGGGGTGGCTGCGGTCGCCGGCGATGCGATCGACGCGCTCGGCTTCGACCTGATGCGCGCCGCGGTACCGGGCGTGCTGCACCGCTATCTCGAATGGGCACCGAGCGCGGTGCGCCGCTGCGACGCCGCGCTGGCGCGCTTCGCGGTCGCCGCCGCCGCGCGGGAGGGGACGGCATGAGCTACGTGCTGATCCACGCCGATACCGCCGCGACGCTGGTACGTGACGATCCGATCGTCCCCGCCACCGACCTGCCCGCCTTCTCCGAGGCGCGCACTCTGCTGGAGGCCGCCGCCGCGATCCGCGACGCCGCCGCTTCCGACGCACGCACCGCCGCCGATGCCGCCCGCGAGGAAGCGCGCGCCGCGGGCCATGCCGAGGGGCTGGCGACCGGCGCGGCGCAGGTGCGCGACGAACTGCTCCGGCTTGCCGCCGCCGATGCCGCGCGGCTGACCGCGCAGCGCGACGATCTGGCGCGGCTCGCGCTGGAGGTGGTGCGCCGCATCGCGGCCGATCTCGGCCCTGCCGAGATGGTCGCCGCGCTGGCCGATCGCGCCGCCGCATCGGTGTCTCCCGATCCGTCACCGGTAGTGCGCGTCCATCCCGATGCGGTCACGGCGACCGCCGCGCGGTTGGGATCGCGTGCGCGTATCGAGGGCGATTCGCGCCTGTCCCGCGACGATTGCGTGCTCGCCACCCCGCTGGGAGAGGTCCATGCCGGGCTGGAAACGCAGCTCGCCGCGCTGGCACGCGCCTGGGGAATCGCGGGATGATCGCCCCGCGCGAGATGTTGCTGGACGGCGGCGTCGACGACCTGCTCGCGCGGCTGCACCGTTCCACCACCGTCGAACGGCGCGGGCGGCTGGTCGAGCTGCTGGGCACGACGATGAAGGTCACCGGCATCGCCGCGCGCATCGGGGAAACGTGCGAGGTGGTCGTCCCCGCCACCGGCGATGCGGTGATCGCGGAGGTGGTCGGCATCGCCGGCCAGGCGACGATCCTGACCCCGCTGGGAGATGTGCGCGGCCTGTCCGCCGATGCCGAGGTGGTGGTGCGCCCCGGCGAGGATCGCGTCCCCTACGGCCCCGCATTGCTCGGCCGCGTGCTCGACGGGCGCGGCCGCCCGATCGACGGCAAGGGCGATCTGCCCGCGGGGCTGCCGACCGTTCCGCTCCACGCCCCCGCCCCCTCCCCGATGGAGCGCACGCTGATCGACCGCCCGCTGGAAACCGGCGTGCGCGCGATCGACACGCTTCTGACGCTGGGCGAAGGGCAGCGGATGGGCGTGTTCGCCGCCGCCGGCGGGGGAAAATCGACGCTGCTCGGCATGCTCGCGCGCTTCGCCAAGGCGGAGGTGATCGTCATCTCGCTGATCGGCGAACGCGGGCGCGAAGTGCGCGAGTTCATCACCGACGCGCTCGGCGAGGATGGGCTGGCGCGCTCGGTGATCGTTTGCGCCACCTCCGATCGCGCGGCGATGGAGCGGGTGCGCGCCGCGCATCACGCCACCGCCATCGCGGAGGGATTCCGCAGCCAGGGCAGGAGCGTGCTGCTGCTGATGGATTCGGTCACCCGCTTCGCGCGCGCGCTGCGTGAGATCGGGCTGGCGGCGGGCGAACCGGCGGTACGGCGCGGCTTTCCCCCGTCGGTCT
Organism: Sphingomonas sp. CCH9-F2; assembly: GCF_001556735.1. Lineage (NCBI taxonomy): Bacteria > Pseudomonadati > Pseudomonadota > Alphaproteobacteria > Sphingomonadales > Sphingomonadaceae > Sphingomonas > Sphingomonas sp. CCH9-F2. Next base: position 4,190 of record NZ_LSJO01000381.1, read on the forward strand.
TCGCCGAACTGCCGCGGCTGTTCGAGCGCGCGGGCACCGATGCCAACGGCGCGATCACCGGCGTCTACACCGTCCTGTTGGAGGATGAGGACGGCGGCGACCCGGTAGGTGAGGAAGTGCGCTCGATCCTCGACGGGCATATCCTCCTGTCGCGCAAACTGGGCGCGGCGGGCCATTATCCCGCGATCGACGTGCTCGGCAGCCTGTCGCGACTGTTCACCCGGCTCGCCACCCCCGATCATCGCGCCGCCGCCACCGCGGTGCGCGCGCTGATGGCCAAACATGCCGAGATCGAATTCCTGGTGCAGGTCGGCGAATATCGCCCCGGCGCCGACGCACTCGCCGACCGCGCCATCGCCGCGCGGCCGGAGATCGACGCGCTGCTGCGCCAGCCCGAAACCGAGCGCAGCGTGATGGCCAATGCGCTGCTGATGCTGCGGAGCATCGGCGGATGAGCGCGCGCGACGCGATCCGCCAGGCCGGGCAGCTCGTCCGCCTGCGCGACGTGCGCGTCCGCGGCGCCGCCGCGCGGCTGGCGGCGGCGCGTACCGCGACGCAGGCGGCCGAGCGCGCGCGCCGCGATGCGGATGCCGCCGCCGATGCCGCGGGCGCCGCGCATGAGGCGGCGCGCACCGATCTGGCGACCGACCCGGCCGAGGCCGAACGGCTGCTCGCGCTGCTCGACCGCGCGCGCTTCGACCGGTCGATCGCGGGCGAGACGGTGGCGCAGGCGCGCGCCGCCGAGGAACAATGCCTTGCCGACGAAGGCGAGCGCCGCCGCGCGATGATCGTGGCACAGGCGCGCCACGACGCGGTCGCCGCGCGCGTCGGCGCGATGCGCCGCCACGCGCTGCGGCTGGAGGAGGAGCGCCAGGCGCTCGACAGCGAAGACATCAGGAGGTTCCGATGAGCGACGTCTCGGCCACCACACGCAGCCACGCGCCGCGCTCCCCCGCCCGCCCCGCCGCGCGCACGGCACCGGCACCGCAGGACGTCCAGGCGATGCGCGAGGCGCTGGCGAATGCGCGCCGGCAACAGGGGTCCCTTCCGGGCCAGCCGCAGGCCGGCGGACGCACCGCGCAGCAGCAGGGGAGCGCGCGCACCGCCATGGCGGGCGCGGATCGCGGCGCGGACGCGCTGGCGACCGGCGAATGGCGTGCGGCCGATGATCGCGCCGCGCTGGACCGGCGCGACGGCGAACGCTCCTCCGATCAGGGCTTCGGCGGCTTCGCGCAGCCGGGCGCACTGCCGGTGACGGTCGCCGCGCACCCGCCCGCGCCGCAGGTCGACCCCTCCGGCTTCGCGCAGATGCTCGCCGATCTGTGGACCCGCGAAAACGGCCGCGGCGCGCGCGAAGTGCGCGTGCGGTTCGGCAATGACAGCTGGCCCGCCACCGGCGCGCGGCTGGTGCGCAGCGCCGACGGGCTGCTCGACGTGACCGTCGAAATGGCCGCGGGCAGCGCCCCGCCCCCGCTCGACACGCTGGGCGACGCGCTGGCGCAATCCGGCCTGTCGATCGGCGGGCTGGCGGCGGAGGAAGTCTGAGGCGCGCGCACGTCCTCGCGAAACACGCCTTCTTGATCCCCGCCTTTCAGCGCGTGCCGTGCCAGTCGACCCAGGCGCCATAAGCGTGGCAGGTCGCCAGATGCTCGGTCACGCCATCGGGCCAGGTCGTCAGCGACAGATGCACCGCATCGCGCGCCGCGGTCCATTCGAACCCGATCCGTGCCAGCGGCCGATCCGCATCGGCCCGCGCGCCCGCGATCGCGAAGGCATCGTCCACCAGCGCGCGCGCGCGGGCATCGCAATATTGCAGCGCCATCGAATGGACCACGACGCGCCACTCCCCCGCCGACTGCGGCTGGGCGAGCTGCGCGGGCAGCCAGTCGGCGATGTCGCCGCGCTCCAGCTGCGGCGAATCGGCGCGGGCGATGCGCAGCGCCGCCGCCAGCCGCTGCGCGCGCGCGGGCTCGTCGGCCCAGACATGCGCCATCAGCCGCTCGCACGCGGCATCGTCGCGCACGTCGAGCGGGCGCAGGTCGACCCCGCGCGCGGAGGCGATCGTCACCGGCGCGGCGGGCGGCGCGACGCCGGTCCAGCGCGGCGCGACCCGAACCGGTGACGTCGGGTCACCCGCCGCCACCCCGCCCAGATCGTGCGCGTAGCGCGCCAGCAACAGGTTCAGTCCCGCGCTCGCGCCCAGTTCGCGCAGCGCCACCGGCATCGCGCGCCGTGCGCCCAGCACCATCAGCGCCGCCATGATCGCGCCGGTCCGGCCAACCTCGTTGGTCTGCGGCGCCTCTCGCATCCAGTCCGCGATGAACGCATCATGCGCCGCCATCGCCGCGCCGACCGCACGATCGACGTCGCCCGCCGCGGCGTGGAACAACGCCGCCAAATCGGGGTCCGCACCGCGCCGCGCCAGCGCGTGGAGCGCGGCGTTGAACCGCATCGCCAGCGCGTCGGCGGCCGCATCGCCCGGCCAGCCGGCGATCAGCGCGGCGGTACGCGGCGCGCTGATCGCCGGCTGGCCGGGCG
>NZ_LSJO01000382.1:0-1156 GCF_001556735.1 Sphingomonas sp. CCH9-F2
GCCAGGACGACGGCTCGTACAACGTCGTGTGGCAGCGCGCCCAGAAGCGCCGCGATGTCGGTGCCGCGCTCGGCGTCAAGGCGGATGACGATCTGTCGCCGCCGTTCGGCGCCGATGGCGGCCCGGTCGGCAACGGCCCCGATCACGATGCGGGCACCACCGACAACGGCCTGGGCGAAACCACCGCCCCGGTCGAGGAGCCGGTCGGCAAGGGCCGCGGTCGCCGCCAGCGCGTCGCCGAGGACGCCTGATCCACCCCCGGTGCCGTGCACTCCCTCACGGCACCGCATGGCGCACGGGCGCGCCCCCTTTCGCTCCCGCACGCCGAAACTCGGGGCAACGCCGGCACACGGCGTCGCCCTTTTTTTGCTTCATGGGCTCCAGTCCCGATTCAACACCGTATCGGATCGATAATTTAGCTATTCCTTCGCTTTATCGCCGTATAAGCACAGGATATCGCAGTTCGAACCTGGGCCACGCTCAAGGGAAGGGGGTGATGAATGGATAGCCGGGCGAATGGTGATGACACCGCTCGCGGGACCGGCACGTCCACTTCATCACGAGGTCCCGACATGGCCGACCGCGTCTCCGTCTCCATTACGATCGGGGGGAAACTTCCCGCCGATCGACTGCCCGAACTGTACAAACTCGCCGATTTCTACGGCCTCTCGACCGAATGGGGGGGAGAACCGCTTGAATCCGTTACATCCGGCGAACCCCTGCGCCTCCATGCTCACGAGGTCCAGAACGGCAATATCGAGGATATCGAGGACTTCTGCTGCACCAACGACCTTCCGTTCAGGACGTGGTCGGGAGGCTCGCCCGGGTCGTTCTCGCCCGAGGTTCGGGTCTGGCCAGGTCATGGTCCGCGCGCGATATTCTCGGCCGACGACATCGAAAGCGTCGTGCTGACGCTTCAGGAATACAATGCTCTAGGTGACCTCGCCGCGATCGGTGAGCACTTCCGGTTGGGTGGCTTCAAACCGCCTGCGCTCTCCATCGTCCCGGGAAAGCCTGAGACCGATAGCTAACAGCGCCATCGGCACATCCTCCTGACCTAGCCCGATCCGCGTCCCGCACGCACCACCGTCCGCGTGAAGAACGCGGTCGGTGAGGGGCGCTCATCGCGCCCTGCCCGGCCGAAGGGCCGGGGAGG
>NZ_LSJO01000383.1:0-1197 GCF_001556735.1 Sphingomonas sp. CCH9-F2
GTCGTCGCCGCGCCTTCGCGGTGCTGGGTGCGGTGCTGCTGGTCGCGCTGATCGTCTGGGCGGTGTTCCACTTCCTGCTCGCCAAGCCCGAGGAGGAGACCGACGACGCCTATGTCGCGGGCGACGTCGTCGCGATCACCGCGCGCGATCCGGGCACGGTGCTGGCGCTCCACGCCGACAATACGCAGAGCGTGAAGGCCGGGCAGCCGCTGATCGAGCTGGACCCGACCACCGCCGAGGTCAACCTCGCCGCCGCCGCCGCCGAACTGGCGCGCGCGGTCCGCGCCACCCGCGCCGATGTCGCGCGCGTCGGCCAGTCCGATGCCGCGATCGTCGAGGCGCAGGCGCAGCTGTCGCGCGCACAGGACGATTACGCCCGCCGCCGCGGCGCCGCCGCGCAAGGGGCGGTATCGGGCGAGGAACTGGATCACGCCGCCGATGCGGTGAAGGTCGCCGCCGCCAGCCTGCGGCTCGCCCGCGAACAGCGCCGCCAGACGCAAAGCGCGGTGCAGGGCACCGACGTCGACACCAATCCCGCGGTCCTCGCCGCGATCGCCGCCTATCGTCGCGCCGCGATCGTGCGCGGGCACATGCGCATTACCGCGCCGATCGACGGCGTCGTCGCGCAGCGCACCGTGCAGGTCGGTCAGCAGATCGCCGCCGGCACGCCGTTGATGGCGATCGTCCCGCTCGACCGCCTGTGGGTCGACGCCAATTTCCGCGAGACGCAGCTCAAGGACCTGCGCATCGGCCAGCCCGCGACGCTGGTGGCGGACACCTATGGCGACGACGTAATCTATCATGGCCGCGTCGTCGGCATGGGCGCGGGCAGCGGCAACGCCTTCGCGCTGCTGCCGCCGCAGAACGCCAGCGGCAACTGGATCAAGATCGTGCAGCGCGTGCCGGTGCGCATCGCGCTCGATCCGAAGGAATTGCGCGCCAACCCGCTGCGCGTCGGCCTGTCGGTGAAGGCCACGGTCGACACCGCCGATCGCGGCGGCGCGCGGCTGGCACAGGCGGCGACCGCCCCGTACCGCGGCGACACGACGCAGGGCACCACGCCCGAAGTCGAGGCGGAGATCCGCCGGATCGTGGCGGCCAACCGGTGAGCCGCCCTTTGTCACCCGCACCCCGCCCGGCGCAGCCGGGTGGGAAGGGTGAGGATGACGCCGCATGAGCCAGCCCCCTTCGCAGCCC
>NZ_LSJO01000384.1:0-2674 GCF_001556735.1 Sphingomonas sp. CCH9-F2
CCCACATTCCCCAAGTAAATCGCTGATTTTGCTGTCAGGATCTCAATATTTCCGATATAAATCATGGTGTTGATGGCCGTGAGGGGCGCGTTTGATGGATCACCCAGAGGGTGCGGGTTCGAAGCGGGCAGATCGGGTCGAGTTCGACCGCCGGGTGCATGTGGAGTTCCGAGGTGCGCAGCTCAGTTCCGACGGCGGCCTGCTGGTGATGCGCGAGCTGGATGACGCGCTCGGGCTGTCCGATCTGGCGGCAAAAGCATTGCGCGACACCCGGCGCGGCAAGAACACGGTCCACCGGCTTGACGGGTTGTTCCGGCAATCGGTGTTCGGGCGACTGGCCGGATACGAGGATGTGAACGACGCCGACCGCCTGGCCCTCGATCCGGTGATGCGCCAGGTCGTGGGTGGAAGGGCTGTCGATGCGCAAGCGGCCTCGGCCTCGCAGATGGGACGGTTCGAGACCGAGACACTGGCACAGCCCGAGAACCGTGCCGCGCTGGCCGACCTGAATGGCCAATGGATCGACCGGTTCCATGACCGTAACGGGCTGAAGTACATCGTTCTGGACATGGACAGTTCGGTCAGCCCCACCCATGGCGATCAGGAGGGCGCGGCCTGGAACGGGCATTTCGACTGCACCTGCTATCACCCGAACTTTTTGTTCAACCAGTTCGGCATGCTGGAGCGCTGCGCCTTGCGCCATGGCAACGTCCACAGCGCCGATGGCTGGCGGGACGTTCTCGACCCCGTCATCGCCCGCTACGCGGAGCGCGACCTTTGCGGCCGGTTCTTCCGGGCTGACGCCGCCTACGCGATCCCCGCGATCTATGAGCGGCTGGAAGAAGCCCGATTCTTCTACGCCATCCGGCTGCCTGCGAACAACGTCCTGCGCGAGAAGATCGCGCATCGGCTGACGCGCCCTGTCGGGCGACCTTCGCTGACCAAGGTCAAGCGCTTCTACGAAGACTTCGAGTATCAGGCGGCATCCTGGGACAAGGAACGCCGGGTGATCGCCAAGATCGAATGGCATCCGGGCGAACTGTTCCCGCGTGTCGGCTTCATCGTCACCAACCTGCCGATGGAGCCCGACTGGGTGGTGCGGTTCTATAACCAGCGCGGCACCGCCGAGCAGCACATCAAGGAAGGTAAATATGCCTTCCACTGGACGCGGCTGTCATGCCGGAAGTTCCGCGACAATGAGGTGCGACTGCAACTGCATGCGCTGGCCTACAACCTGGCCATCTTCTTGCGCTGCATCGAGTTGCCCGAGACGATGGCCGACTGGTCGTTGACCAGCCTGCAACTGAAGCTGATCAAGATCGGGGCACGTGTCGTCCGCCATGCCCGCGCCATCACCTTCCAGCTGGCCGAGGTGGCCGTCACCGGTCCGATGGTCCGCGCCATCCTCGCCGCCATCCGCCGATTGCGAGCGCCTCCGCTATGCGCATGACCGCCATCCACGCCCAAACTGAACGAAAACGGCAGGATGGGTCTGTCCGCTGCGCTGAAAAACACCGCCACCAGGGCACAACACGGCGGCTTCGCGGGCCGATCTGCCCTGTCTCAGCGCCTTGCGCGCCCGACGACGCCGCTCGGGACGGAAAATGATTGTCCTGCGGTCGGATTCAGGCGAAACTCACGTCAGACGGCATGCCACTTGGGGAATGTATGCTGAATGTCGATCCGACCCAGGGAGGATAATTGTGGTTTCGTTCTACGACCGTCATGTCATGCCGCGGCTGATCGGCTGCGCCTGTGCGAGCAAACCGGTGATGCGGCAGCGCGCGAAAGTGGTGCCGCGCGCGCGTGGCCGCGTGCTGGAACTGGGCATCGGCGGTGGGCTGAACCTGACCTTCTACGATCCCGCCGCGGTGAGCGAGGTGGTGGGCGTCGATCCTTCGGCCGAACTGCGTGCGCGGGCCGAAGCGGCGCCGCGCGCCGAGGGACTGACGGTGCGGGTGCTCGACGGCGCGGCCGAGGCGCTGCCGTTCGGGGACGATTCCTTCGACACCGTCGTCACGACCTTTACCTTGTGCTCGGTCGACGATGCCGGCGCGGCGCTGCACGAGGCGAAGCGGGTGCTGCGGCCGGACGGGCGGCTGATCTTCTGCGAACATGGGCTGGCGCCGGACGCTGCGGTGACGCGGTGGCAGCAGCGGATCGAGCCGTTGTGGAAGCGTCTCGCCGGGGGATGCCATCTGACGCGGCCGCCCGCGGCCATGCTGCGCGCCGCCGGGTTCCGGGTCGACCGCCTCGACAGCATGTACCTGCCCAGGACACCGCGATCGCTGGGGTGGAACGAATGGGGTGAAGCGCGGCACGGGTGACGGATGGCGAGATAGACCCGCTAGTCACCGCCGCCACTCCGCATTAAGTCCCCGCGCATGACCTCGACCAACGACATTCGCCGCAGCTTCCTCGATTACTTCGGCGGCAACGGCCATGCGATCGTGCCCAGCGCGCCGCTGGTGCCGCAGAACGACCCGACGCTGATGTTCGTCAACGCGGGCATGGTGCCGTTCAAGAACGTATTCACCGGGCTGGAGACACGGCCCTATTCCACCGCGGTGAGCGCGCAGAAATGCGTGCGGGCGGGCGGCAAGCACAACGACCTCGACAATGTCGGCTATACCGCGCGGCACCATACCTTCTTCGAGATGCTGGGGAATTTCAG
>NZ_LSJO01000385.1:0-285 GCF_001556735.1 Sphingomonas sp. CCH9-F2
CCGTTTCCTGTTCGGACAGCCCCGCCAGCCCGATCGGCGCGGTGCGGGTGAGGTTGCCGAGGCGGGTGCCGGCGCCGCCCTCCACAGCGGCGAAGTCGACGCCGGTCGTCTCGGTCGAGCCGATCTCGAAGATCAGCGGCTCTTCCAGCATCAGCGCGCGGTTGCCGGTGAAGGTCGCGGGGGCGCCATCGCCCTGCTGCGGGGTGCTCGGGCGCCAGCCGCTCTGGTTCAGTGTCATCGGATCACAGACCTTTCGACGTCGCGGCGGCGGGGCCGGCGCGGCGG
>NZ_LSJO01000386.1:0-5102 GCF_001556735.1 Sphingomonas sp. CCH9-F2
GGCATCGCCGCCCCCGCCAGCAGCACGCACAACACCGCCGCCGATCGCCGACCGGTCATCACCTTCCCCCCGATCATGTCCCCGCCGCCATGCTATGGCGCGGATCGCCGTGTCACAAGCCGCTTTGCCAACGCCCGCGTGGACAGCCGCCGCGGCGATTGGCAGAAGGCCCCAACGCCTTCTCCCGGTCGGAGCCTCGTTTCATGCGCCTGCGTACCCTTGCCCTCCCGTTCCTCGCGCTCGCCGCCGTGCCCGCCGCCGCGCAGACCGCACCGCCCATATCGGAAGCGACGCTGAAGGACGTGACGAAGGAGCTGTCGTCCGATGCCTATGAGGGCCGCGCCCCTGGCACGGCGGGGGAGGAGAAGGCCGTCGCCTATCTGGCGAAGCGGTTCGCCGCGGCGGGCCTCACGCCCGGCAACAAGGGCAGCTGGTATCAGGACGTGCCGCTGGTGGAGATCACCGCGCAGAACGTCTCGCCGCTGACCTTCAGAGGCGCGGGCGCGCCGATCGCGCTCGCCTACGGGCCGCAGATGGTGATCGGTACCCACCGCATCCAGCCGCATATCGCGGTGAAGGACAGCCCGGTCGTCTTCGTCGGCTATGGCATCACCGCCCCCGAAAAGGGCTGGGACGATTATGCCGGCGTCGACGTGCGCGGCAAGACGGTGCTGATCCTGGTCAACGATCCCGACTGGCAGCAGCCGGACGTCGGCGGCCTCTTCAACGGCCGCGCGATGACCTATTACGGCCGCTGGACCTACAAATATGAGGAAGCGGCCCGCCACGGTGCCGCCGCCGCGATCATCGTGCATCAGACCGAACCGGCCGCCTATGGCTGGAACGTCGTCCAGTCGAGCTGGACCGGGGCGCAGCAGCTGGCCGATTCGAAGGACGGCGGCGCCGGGGAAAGCGCGGCGATCGGCTGGATCCAGCACGACGCCGCGCAGCGCCTGTTCGCGCAGGCCGACCAGTCGTTCGACACGCTCGCCGCCGCGGCGAAGCGGAAGGGCTTCCGCGCCGTCGCGCTCAAGGGGGTCACCGCATCGGTGTCGTTCGACAATGCGATCCGCAAGCACATGTCGCGCAACGTCGTCGGCGTGCTGCCGGGGAAGACGCGGCCCGACGAATACATCCTCTATTCCGCGCACTGGGACCATCTGGGCCATTGCGAGGCGGCGCCCGACGGCGACGACATCTGCAACGGCGCGATCGACAATGCCACCGGCACCGCCGCGCTGGTCGCGCTGGCGGAAGCGAATGCGAAGGCCGGCGCGCCCGCGCGCAGCCAGATCTTCCTGGCGGTGACCGGCGAGGAATCGGGGCTGCTCGGCTCCGAATATTATGCCGCCAACCCGCTCTATCCGCTCGCGAAGACGGTCGCGGGGGTCAATATGGACGCGCTGTCGATGGCCGGCCCGGCGAAGAACGTCGTGGTGATCGGCAAGGGCAAGTCCGATCTCGACGGCTGGCTCGACCGCGCGCTGGCCACGCAGGGTCGCGTCGCCAGCGCGGAGCCGACCCCGGAAAAGGGCTTCTACTATCGCTCCGACCATTTCAGCTTCGCCAAGCGCGGCGTGCCGATGGTCTATTTCGAGGGCGGCGATGATCTGGTGAACGGCGGCCGCGCCGCGGGCAAGGCCGCGGCCGAGGATTACGAGGCGCAACGCTATCACGGGCCGAAGGACGAATATGATCCGGCGTGGGACTGGACGGGTGTGGTGCGCGACGTCCAGCTCTACTACACGCTCGGCCGTTCGCTGGCGGACAGCGACGCCTGGCCCAATTGGGTCGCCGGCGACGAATTCCGCGCGATCCGCGACAAGAGCCGCGCCCCCTCCACCCCTGCCGCCCCGTCTGCGAAGTAAGGAACGCTGCCGCGATGACCTCGATGCTGACCCCGCCCGCCGAATGGGCGCCGCACAAGGCGGTATGGATCGGTTTTCCCAGCCACCCCGAATTGTGGGGCGACGATCTGGAGGAAGCGCGTGCGGAGGTGGTCGCCTTCGCCCGCGCGGTCCACGCCGGCGGGCGCGGCGAACAGGTGCTGCTGGTCGCCGCCGATGACGAGGCCGCGGCCGCCGCGCGCGCGATGGCGCCGTTCGCCGAACTGGTCGTCGAACCGTTCGGCGACATCTGGCTGCGCGATACCGCGCCGATCATCGGCGGCGACGCGCGCGCGCGCGATTTCGGCTTCAACGGCTGGGGCGGGAAATACGACCTGCCGGGTGACGAGGATATCGGCGCGCGGCTGGCGCGGCGGCGCGGTCTGTCGATCCTGCCGTGCGACTGGGTGCTGGAAGGCGGCGCGATCGACGGCGACGGCACCGGGCTGGTCGTCACCACCGAACAATGCCTGCTCAACCCCAATCGCAACCCCGACCTGACGCGCGAGGCGATCGAGCGGCGGCTGAACGAGGATCTGGGGCTGACGCGCGTGCTGTGGCTGGGCGACGGCCTCATCAACGATCACACCGACGGGCATGTCGACAATCTGGCGCGCTTCGTCGGCGAAAACCGCCTCGCCATCCCGCAGGCGGCGGACAACGATCCCAACTGGCGCATCTACCAGGATGCCGCCGCGCGCGCCCGCGCCGCGGGGGTGGAGGTGGTGCTCGTCCCCTCCCCCGGCCGCGTCATGCGCGATGAGGAGATCGTGCCCGCCAGCTACATGAACTTCTACATCGGCAATGCCGCGGTGGTCGTCCCGCTCTACGGCATGCGGCAGGACGACGAGGCGGTGGAGGCGATCCGCGCGCTGTTCCCGACCCGCGACGTCGTCGGCCTGCGCGCCGATGCGATCCTGACCGGCGGCGGCAGCTTCCACTGCATCAGCCAGCAGATACCGGCATGACCGCCCCCACCGCGCCGCGCGTCCTCGACCGTGTCGACCTGCCGTTCCTCCCGAACCATTACCGGGGGAAGGTGCGCGACAATTACGATCTGCCCGACGGGCGCCGGCTGATCGTCGCCAGCGACCGGCTGAGCGCGTTCGACCGCATCCTGTGCGCGGTGCCGTTCAAGGGGCAGGTGCTGACTGAGGTCGCGCGCTTCTGGTTCGAGGCGACAGCGGACATCTGCGCCAACCACGTCATCGACTATCCCGATCCCAACGTGCTGCTGTGCCGGCGGCTGACGATCCTGCCGGTGGAGATCGTCGTGCGCGGCTATCTGGCGGGGACCACCAGCACCTCGATCCTGACGCTGTACAAGACGGGTCAGCGCGCGATGTACGGCACCCTTCTGCCCGACGGCCTGATCGCCAACCAGCAGCTGCCCGAACCGATCATCACGCCGACCAGCAAGGAATTCGACGGCGGGCACGATCGCCCGCTGACTCCGGCGGAAATCCTCGACGCCGGCCTGCTGACGGCGGCGCAATGGGACGAGGTCAGCGCCACCGCGCTCGCGCTGTTCGCGCGCGGACAAGCGATGGCCGCCGAGCGCGGGCTGATCCTGGCCGATACCAAATACGAATTCGGCGTCGATGCGGACGGCCGCATCCTGCTGGCGGACGAGGTCCACACCCCCGACAGCAGCCGCTTCTGGAAGGCCGCCACCTATGACGCGCGCGTCGCGGCGGGGGAACGCCCCGACAGTTTCGACAAGGACGTCGTGCGCGCCTGGGTCGCCGACCGCGCCGATCCCTATGCCGCCGATCTCCCCGCGATCCCCGACGCGCTGATCGCCGCGACCAGCGCGGTCTATGTCGAGGCGTATGAGACGATCACCGGCCAGCCGTTCGTCCCCGACCTGTCGGGCACCACCGTCCTCGACCGCATCCGCGACCGCCTGGCACCGTTTGCCATCTGACGGCCCCGTGCTCCGGCGCAGGCCGGAGCCCAGCGCCACGCTCACCGCGTCGGCACCGGCTCCGCGCCCGAATAATCGTAGAAGCCGCGCCCGGTCTTGCGCCCGTACCAGCCCGCCTCGACATATTTGACCAGCAACGGCGCGGGCCGGAACTTCGGGTCGCCGGTGCCCTCGAACAGCACGCGCGTGATCTCCAGGCAGGTGTCCAGCCCGATGAAATCGGCCAGCGTCAGCGGCCCCATCGGGTGGTTCAGCCCCAGCTGCACCGCCGCGTCGATGTCGCGGATCGATGCCACGCCCTCGCCCAGCGCGAAGCACGCCTCGTTCAGCATCGGCATCAGCACGCGGTTGACGATGAAGCCCGGCGCATCGTTGGCATTCACCACGCGCTTGCCCAGCGCCGCGGCATAGGTCTCGACCGTCTTCACCGTCGCGTCCGACGTCGCCAGCCCGCGGATCACCTCGATCAGCCCCATCACCGGCACCGGGTTGAAGAAATGCACCCCGATGAAGCGCGCCGAATCGGGGCTGGCCTGCGCCAGCCGCGTGATCGGGATCGACGAGGTGTTCGACGCCAGCACCGCCTGATGCCCCAGCACCGCGCCGACCGTGGCGAAGATCGCGCGCTTGATCTCCTCGCGCTCGGTCGCCGCCTCGATCACCAGCCCGCACGACGCCATGCCCGCGACGTCGCCGACCGGCTCGATCCGCTCCAGCACGCGGTCGCGCGCATCGGCGTCGATCTTGCCCTTTTCCACGTCGCGCGCCAGCCGTTCGGCGATTCCCGCCTTGCCCGCCTCGGCTCGCGCCTGGTCGACATCGCTCAACAGCACGCGATAGCCCGCGGCGGCGGAAACCTGCGCGATCCCCGCGCCCATCTGGCCCGCACCGATCACTCCGACAGCCTGCATCATCATCTCCCGTTCATGGCGTTTTCCCTTTAGACACCCGCACGGCGAACAGACCAGCACGGAGATGGCGATGCGGTGGACGGCATATCTGGCGGCGGCGAGCGGCTGGCTCGCGGCCTGTTCCTCCCCCGCGCCCGATGCGGCGTCGGCGAACCGGACGACGGCCACGGCCGCCCCCGCGCTCACACCGGCACCGACCGTTGCCGCCGACACCCACGCCCGCCCCGCCCCGGCCGAGCCGCGCACCTTCCGCGACTGGGCGGTGGCGTGCGACAATAGCGCGCGCTGCACCATGGCCTCGCTCGCCCCCGGCGACGCCGGCGACTTCCCCGCCTTTACGCTATCGGTCACGCGCGATGCCGGGCCGGCGGGCGGCTT
>NZ_LSJO01000387.1:0-8244 GCF_001556735.1 Sphingomonas sp. CCH9-F2
CCCGCCGGCGACGGCGGGTCGATTCGTTTCCGCGGCAGCAGGGAGAGGCAAGGGCGATCCGCGGTTGTCGATGCCGGCGTCGCCGCGCAAGGGCAGGATCGGATGCCATGACCGGAGCACAGGACTGGCGCGGCCGAGTCGGCGAGACCTGGGCCGCCGAATATCGTCGGACCGAGCGCGCCTTTTCCGCGATCGCGCAGGCGCTCGATCTCACCGTTGCGCAACATGCTCCCGATAAGGGCCGGGCCGTGGACATCGGATGCGGGGCGGGCAGTACCGCGATCGCGCTGGCGCGGGCGCGGCCGGACATGACTGTCACCGGCATCGACCTGTCGGTCCCGCTGCTGTCGGTGGCGCAATCGCGCGCGGGCGGCATCCCGCGCCTGCAATTCGTTGCAGGGGATGCGCGTGAGCTGCTGCCGTCGATCGCGCCGCTCGACCTGCTGGTCTCACGACATGGCGTCATGTTCTTCGACGATCCCGTCGCGGGATTCGCCGATATGGCCCGCGCGGCGCGCGCGGGGGCGCCGCTGGTGTTCTCGTGCTTTCGCTCGCGGATCGAAAACGACTGGTCGGGCGCGGTCGATCGCGTGCTGGGCCAGGCGGCACCCGTCGACGGCCATGCGCCCGGTCCCTATGCGCTCGCCGACCGGGAACGCACGTATCGCATCCTGCACGACGCCGGCTGGCACCGGATCGCGGCGACTCCGCACGACGTCCGCTACGTCGTCGGCGAAGGTGACGATGCGGTGGAGGATGCGCTGGCCTTCTATCGCCGGATCGCGTCGGCGGCGGCGATATTGGCCGCGGTGGACGGGGAGGAACGGCGGCGGCTGGAAGATGCGTTGCGCGATATGCTGGCCGCACGGATATGCGGCGGGGCGATCGCGTTTACCGCAGCGATCTGGATATGGACCGCCACGGCGGCAGGAGAGCGAATGGCATGACGATCATCGTCCATCACTTGGAAAATTCGCGGTCGCAGCGCGTCCTGTGGATGCTCGAGGAACTCGGCATGCCCTATACCGTCAAGCGCTATGAGCGGGACCGCCGCACGATGCTGGCCCCGCCAGAACTGCGGCGCGTCCATCCGCTCGGCAAGTCGCCGGTGATCGAGGATGACGAGGACAATGCCGCCGGCGCGCCGCGCGTGATCGCGGAGACCGGCGCGATCGTGGAGTATCTGGTCGACAAGGCCGACGGGGAACTGGGCGCACCCAGCCGGCGCGAAGAGGCGCTCGCCTATCGGTTCTGGCTGCATTACGCGGAAGGCTCGATGATGCCGCCGCTGCTGCTGAAACTGGTGCTGGGGCGCATCCCGCTGATGGGCAAGCCCGCGGCGAAGAAGATCCAGCCGATGATCGACCGGCATCTCGATTACGTCGAAAGCCAGCTGGCCAGCCGCCCGTGGTTCGCGGGTGAGGGCTTTACCGCCGCCGATGTGATGATGAGTTTCCCGCTGGAGGCGGCGCGCAGCCGTGCCGGGCTGGACGGGGGGCGTCCGGCGACGATCGCGTGGCTCGAACGGATCCATGCGCGGCCAGCCTATCAGCGCGCGCTGGAGGCTGGCGGGCCCTACGCCTACGCCTGACGAGGGAAGCGGAACGGCGGTCCGCCGGTTCGCATCGCGTGACGTCGACGTTTGTTCCGTCCAAGGCGTGACGGGCATTTCGTGCCCCGCGCCTTCCAACCGCCACCCGGAATGTTCGATTCCGCTTGGAAGAACCTTTTCCCGCCGCGCGACGCTACCCGGTCGACCGACCATTCTGTCGGGGCGGCGACCCTGGGGTCCCAGGGACGTACTATGGCGCGCCCTGACGGACAGATGGCCAGCGGGACAATAGCGCTGGACCCCGCACACACCCCCGGTCGCCCGCCGGGAACAGCACCCCCTATCGGTCGTTTCGCGCGCGCGTCACGGATTGTCGCGCGCGCCGGTTCCGCCTAAGTCGCGCTGTTATGACTTCGACCAACGACATTCGCCGCTCGTTCCTCGACTATTTCGGCGGCAGCGGCCACCGCATCGTGCCCTCCGCGCCGCTGGTGCCGCAGAACGATCCGACGCTGATGTTCGTCAACGCCGGAATGGTGCCGTTCAAGAACGTCTTCACCGGTCTGGAAACGCGCCCCTATTCCACCGCGACCAGCTCGCAGAAGTGCGTGCGCGCGGGCGGCAAGCACAACGATCTGGACAATGTCGGCTATACCGCGCGGCATCACACCTTGTTCGAAATGCTCGGCAATTTTTCGTTCGGGGATTATTTCAAGGAACAGGCGATCACGCATGCGTGGACGCTGCTGACCCGCGAATGGGGGCTGCCGGCGGACAAGCTCACCGTCACGGTCTATCATACCGACGATCAGGCGGCCGATCTGTGGAAGAAGATTGCCGGCTTGCCCGATCAGCGCATCATCCGCATCGCGACCAAGGACAATTTCTGGGCGATGGGATCGGACGGGCCGTGCGGGCCGTGTTCGGAAATCTTCTACGACCATGGCGATCACATCCCCGGCGGCCCGCCGGGCAGCCCGGACGAGGACGGCGACCGCTTCGTTGAAATCTGGAACCTAGTGTTCATGCAGCATGTGCAGGAGGCGGATGCGATCATCGGCGACCTGCCGCGGCCGTCGATCGACACCGGTATGGGGCTGGAGCGCGTCGCCGCGGTGATGCAGGGCGTCCACGACAATTACGATACCGATACGTTCAAGGCGCTGATCGCGGCGTCGGGGGCGCTGACCCACACGGCCACCACGGGTGAGACGCAGGCGAGCCATCGCGTGATCGCCGATCACCTGCGCTGCTCGGGCTTCCTGGTGGCCGATGGCGTGCTGCCCGCCAATGAGGGGCGCGGCTATGTGCTGCGCCGGATCATGCGGCGCGCGATGCGGCATGCGCATCTGCTGGGTGCCAAGGAGCCGTTGATGCACCGGCTGGTGCCGGCGCTGGTATCGGAAATGGGCGCGGCCTATCCCGAACTGGTCCGCGCGCAGCCACTGATCGAGGCCACGCTGCGGCAGGAGGAAACGCGCTTCCGCCAGACGCTGGACAAGGGGCTGAAGCTGCTGGACGAGGCGACAGCGGGGATGCGCGCGGGCGATACGCTGCCGGGCGAGACGGCGTTCCGCCTCTACGACACGTTCGGCTTCCCCTATGACCTGACCGAGGATGCGCTGCGCGCGCAGGACCTTGGCGTCGATCGCGCCGGGTTCGATGCCGCGATGGCGGAGCAGAAGCGTGCCGCGCGCGCGGCCTGGAAGGGTTCGGGGGCGAAGGCGTCCGACGAATTGTGGTTCGATATCGCCGAGGAAGTCGGGGCGACCGAATTCACCGGCTATGCCAGCGACGTTGGCGAGGGCGTCGTGCTCGCGCTGGTGCGCGACGGCGCGCGGGTCGACCAGGCCGCGGCGGGCGAGCAGGTGGACGTTATCGTCAACCAGTCGCCTTTCTATGCCGAAAGCGGAGGACAGGTCGGGGACGCGGGCAGCATCGCCGGCGACGGCGGGCTGGCCGCGACCGTGACGGATACGTCGAAGCAGCTCGGCAAGCTGTGGGTGCATCACGCGCGGGTCGACGCGGGCGCGATCAAGGTCGGCGATACGGTGAAGCTGGCGATCGACCTGACGCGGCGCGCCGCGATCCGCGCGAACCATTCGGCCACGCACCTGCTGCACGAGGCGCTGCGCCAGAAGCTGGGCACGCATGTCGCGCAGAAGGGATCGCTGGTGGCGCCGGAGCGGCTGCGCTTCGACGTGTCGCATCCCAGCGCGATGTCGGCCGCCGAACTGGCCGAGGCGGAGGCCGCCGTGAACGCCCAGATCCGCGCGAACGGCACGGTGGAGACGCGGCTGATGACGCCGGATGATGCGATCGCAATGGGCGCCATGGCGCTGTTCGGCGAAAAATACGGCGACGAAGTGCGAGTCGTATCGATGGGAAGCGACGATGCGGGCGCGACCTATTCGATCGAATTGTGCGGTGGGACGCACGTCCGCGCGCTGGGCGACATCGGCGTGTTCAAGATTATCGGCGAAAGCGCGGTGTCGAGCGGCGTGCGCCGCGTCGAGGCGCTGACCGGTGAAGCGGCACGCGCCTATCTGAACGCACGCGACGAGAAGCTGCGCGAGGCTGCGGCGACGCTGAAGACGACGCCGGACGACGTGCCCGCGCGCGTCGCCACGCTGATGGAGGAGCGCCGCCGGCTGGAGCGCGAACTGGCCGAAGCGAAGAAGGCGCTGGCACTGGGCGGCGGCGCGGGCGCCGATGCGCCCGGGCCGGAGAGCGTCAACGGCATCGGCTTCGTCGGGCAGGTATTGGACGGATTCGAGGCGAAGGGGCTGCGCGGCGCGGTGGATGACGCCAAGGCGCGCGTCGGTTCGGGCGTGGCGGTGATGGTCGCGGTCAATGAGGGCCGCGCGTCGGTGGCGGTCGGCGTGACCGACGATCTGCTGGGCACGCTGAACGCGGTTGACCTGTTGCGCCGCGCGGTGGCCGAACTGGGCGGACAGGGCGGCGGCGGCCGCCCCGACATGGCGCAAGGCGGCGGACCGGACGGCAGCAAGGCGGCCGGAGCGGTCGCGGCGGTGCGCGCGGCACTGGAGCAGGTCAGCCAGCCGGCCTGACGTTCGGATACGCCAAAAGGAAACGGCGCCCGCATCCTGCGATGCGGGCGCCGTCCCTATTTCAAGCGGTCAACCGGCGTTTAGCGCGGCTTGCGCTTCGCCTTCGGGGTGGTGGCGGCCGTCGGGGTCGCCTCCGCCGCGGTGTCGGTCGAGGTGGTTGCGGCTTCCGCCTGCGTCGCGGTGGCGGCGCTGGCGCTGGCGGCCGGGGCGGCGGCGCCCATCGCGGCCTTCAGCTGGTCGGCGGTCATGCCGATCGTGATCCCCTGCGGCCCCGGACCGAAGCCGTTCATCGGCAGCTTGGCGTCACCGTCGGTCGTGGTCAGCGTGATGCCGGTGGCATCGACCGACTTGATCGTGCCGAGCTGCGCACCGCCGGTGCCGTAGACGGTGGCGCCGGGAACCAGCTTCGACTTGAATTCCGCGCTGGCCTGCGCCTGCTGCTGGCCAGCGGCGGCCTCGAGCTGCGCCTTCGTCAGCGCCAGCACCGGACCCTGCGCACCCTTGCCGAGCGAGGTCAGCGGAACGGCCGCCTTCACGGTGCCGGTGTTGATGACCGCGTTGGTCCCGTCGGTGCTGTCGACGGTGCCGACGACACCGCCGGCGGTGTCATATACCGTGGCACCGGTGGTGACGGTGACGCCCGCGGTGGCGGCACCGGTCTGTGCGGGGGCTGGCGCTGGTGCCTGGGCCATCGCGGCACCCGGCAGCGCGATGGCGGAAGCAAGAGCGAAAACAGCAAAATTCTTCACGAGGCACTCCTTCTCTCGTTTGTGAATTCGTGTCGCCATGGCAACGACGAGGCCATGAAGAGGGTTCCGAATCTGCCGCATTTTGCCTGCACGTTGCATGAACCGGCTGTTCATCGCAGGTTTGTTCCCCTATCGTTCCTTTGGCGCTAGGGGGACGCATGGCCAAGGCTCAGAAGCGATACGTATGCCAGTCATGTGGCTCGGTCAGTCACCGCTGGCAGGGGCAATGCGCCGATTGTTCGGCGTGGAACACACTGGTGGAGGAGACGCCGGTCACGGTCACGCCGTTCCAGGCGCGGCACAACCTGCAGGGCGGCGGGCGTGCGATCGAGATGATCGGGCTGGACACCGACGTGGCGTTGCCGGAGCGGACCGCGTTCGGCATGGCGGAACTGGATCGCGCGCTGGGTGGCGGGCTGGTCGCGGGGTCGGCGACGCTGATCGGCGGCGATCCCGGAATCGGCAAGTCGACGTTGCTGTTGCAGGCGGCGGCGGCGCTGGCGCGGCGCGGGCATGACGTCGCCTATGTCTCCGGCGAGGAAGCGGCCGATCAGGTGCGGCTGCGCGCGCGGCGGCTGGGGCTGGGCGATGCGCCGGTGCGGCTGGCGGCGGCGACGTCGACGCGCGATATTCTGACCACGATGGGACAGGGCACGCCGCCTGCGCTGCTGGTGATCGATTCGATCCAGACGATGCATTCCGACTTGATCGAGGGGGCGCCGGGGACGGTCAGTCAGGTGCGGGCGAGCGCACAGGAACTGATCCGCTTCGCCAAGGAGCGCGGCACCGCGGTCATCCTGGTCGGCCATGTGACCAAGGACGGCACGATCGCGGGGCCGCGCGTGCTGGAGCATATGGTCGACACCGTGCTCAGCTTTGAGGGCGAGCGCAGCCACCAGTATCGCATCCTGCGCAGCCTGAAGAACCGTTTCGGCGGCACCGACGAGATCGGCGTGTTCGCGATGGCGGGCGACGGGCTGGCGGAGGTGTCCAACCCTTCCGCATTGTTCCTGACGCAGCGCGACGAGAGCGTGACCGGGACGACGGTGTTCCCCGCGCTGGAGGGGACGCGCCCAGTGCTGGTCGAGATCCAGGCGCTGGTCGTGCGGCTCGCCAGCGGGGCGACGCCGCGGCGCGCGGTCGTCGGGTGGGATTCGGGGCGGCTGGCGATGATCCTGGCGGTGCTGGAGGCGCGCTGCGGGCTGAGCTTTTCCACCTGCGAAGTCTATCTGAACGTCGCGGGCGGCTATCGCGTGCAGGATCCGGCGGCGGACGTGGCGGTGGCCGCGGCGCTGGTGTCGGCGCTGAGCGAGCGGCCGGTGCCGGTCGATGCGGTCGCGTTCGGCGAAATCGCGCTGTCGGGCGAATTGCGGCCGGTCGCGCACGCGCCGCTGCGGCTGAAGGAAGCGGCCAAGCTGGGGTTCGAGCGCGCGCTGCTGCCGATCGCGGCGGCCGAGGCGGCGGCGGGCGGGCCGATTCGCGTATCGGGGTTCCGCACGCTGGGCCAGTTCGTCGACCACATGCTGGGCCGGGGGTGACCATGGGCGCGCGCCGGCCCTGGATCGGCCGGAAACCGCTCTAGCGGCGCGGCGCGTCCGGCCATATGGGGAAGGGCATGGAGCTTCACGGCCTCGACATCATCGTCCTCGTATTGGTCGGGCTGACGGCTCTGGGGGGCGCGCGTCGCGGGTTCGTGGGCGAGGTGCTGGCGCTGTTCGCCTGGGTGGCGATGATCTTCGCGCTCAAGATCTTCCATCTGCCGCTGGCGAAGGCCGTGTCGGCGATCGTCGGGACGCCGTCGGGTGCGGCGGTGCTGGCGTTCGTGGTGCTGACGGGCGGCACCTATCTGGCCAGCCGGCTGGTCATCAACGCGATCGCGCGGCGCACGCGCACGTCGGTGCTGGGCCCGATCGACAGGGCGCTGGGCTTCGGTTTCGGCGCGTTGAAGGGTTTGATCCTGGCCAGCCTTGCCTATCTGTTCGTGGTGCTGGTGCTGGACACGATGGGGGGTGGGCCGACCCACCGCCCGGACTGGCTGGTGAAGGCGCGTACCTATCCGCTGCTCAGCGCTACCAGCGCGTCGATGGCGGATTTCGTCGATCGCCGACGCAAGGGGCAACCGGTCTTCGGAAGCAAGCCCGCGCCGGTGCCCAAGGAAGCGACCCGCCACGATGAGTCTTGACCTCTACACCCCCGATGTCAGCGCGCTGGCGGTCGGCAATCCCTATCCCGAGCGGCTGGCGGCGGCGGACGGGTCGGCCGAGCGGCGCTCGCCGATCTGCGGCAGCCGTGTGGCGGTGGACGTGGCGCTGGCCGACGACGGCCGGGTGGCGATGCTGGGCACGCAGGTGCGTGCGTGCCTGCTGGGACAGGCGAGCGCGACGTTGATGGCGCGCCATGCGATCGGGCGCACCCCGGCCGAACTGGCAACGGCTCGTGACGAACTGACCGCCTGGCTGGCGGGCGAGGGGGCGGTGCCCGGCTGGCCGGGGCTGGATGTGTTCACGCCTGGGCTGAAACTGACGGCGCGCCACCCGTCGATCCGGCTCGCCTTCGAGGCCGCGGCGGAGGCGGCCGGTGCCGCGCAGCGCGCGCGGCAAGAGCGGACGGGCGCCTGATGGAGCATGTGGCGTCGGGTTCGCTGGTCAGGGACGGCACAATCCTTCTGGGGGCGGGGCTGTTCTTCGTCCTCGTCTTCCGGCGGCTGGGGCTGGGCGCCACGCTGGGCTTCTTGGTGGCGGGCGCGCTGGTCGGGCCGCAATTGCTCGGGCTGGTCGGCGATGCCGAAGGCAAGATGGGCTTTGCCGAACTGGGCATCACCCTGCTGCTGTTCATCGTCGGGCTGGAACTGAGCCCGCCGCGATTGTGGCGG
>NZ_LSJO01000388.1:0-1733 GCF_001556735.1 Sphingomonas sp. CCH9-F2
CCTGCCGATCGTGACCGAGACGCTGCCCGGCGGGCGCCGCTACGACACGGTAGATCTGGAACCCAACAGCCCCGGCGACAATTACGGCCCGGTGACGATCCCGGCCGACCATGTGTTCCTGATGGGCGACAACCGTGACCGGTCCGCCGACAGCCGCTTCGCGCTGGGCGGGTTCGAACGCGGGCTGGGCGGGCCGGTGCCGTGGGAAAACCTGGGCGGGCGCGCCGAATTCATCACCTTCTCGCTCGACGGCGACGCGACGTGGAACCCGCTGACCTGGCCGGGTTCGCTGCGCGGCGGGCGCGCAGGCACCTCGCTCCACCCGGCGACCGGCCAGTGACGCCCCCGGACGGACAGCGCGGTCGCGACGCCCGCGTCCCCGTGGTCGGCGGCGCCAGCCCGCACGAGGTGCGCAGCGACGCGACCCGCGACGAAATCCGCCGCGCGGCGGTATGGCTGGGCATGGCGAGCGCGATCGCGCTGGTCGTGCTGCTGGTCCAGCCGCTGCTCATCATCCTGGGCGGGCTGGTGTTCGCCGCGCTGCTCGACGGGGGCGTGCGGCTGCTGGGCCGGGCGCTGCCGATCGGGCGCGGCCGGCGGTTGCTGATCGTCTGCCTGCTGACGGTCGCGTTCCTGGTCGGCACCTTCTATCTGGCTGGCGTGCAGATCACCGAACAAGTGATGCAGCTGCGCTCCACGATGGAGACGCAGGCGACGCGCCTCGCCGGATGGCTGTCCGCGCAGGGGCTGATGCCGGGCACGTCCGACCTGTCGGGGATGGCGCGGCAGGCGCTGTCGTCGGTCGGGCGGCTGACGTCGTGGCTGGGCACCGCCGCGGGCGCGATCACCAGCCTGTTCATGATGATCGTCATCGGGCTGTTCGTCGCGATCGACCCGCGCGTCTACGAACGCGGGCTGCAATGGATGATCCCGCTGGACCAGCGCGCCGAATTCGCGCTGACCGTGCGGCGGATGGCCGACACGCTGCGCCGGCTGCTGGCGGGGCGGTTGCTGGGCATGGCGCTGGAAGGCGTGCTGACCGCGATCGCCTTGTGGATCGCGGGGGTGCCGATGGCACTGATTCTGGGCATCCTGACCGGGCTGCTGGCGTTCATCCCCAATATCGGCGCGTTCATCTCCGGCGCGCTGATGGTCGCAGTGGGCTTTTCCGCCGGAGTCCATACCGGGGTGATCGCGATCGTCGTCTATGTCGTGGTGCAGACGTTCGACGGCTATGTCGTGATACCGATGGTGGCCAAGCGCACCGTCGACCTGCCGCCCGCGCTGACGCTGGGGACGCAGATCCTGGCCAGCGCGCTGTTCGGCATCCTGGGCCTGGCGCTCGCCGATCCGATGACCGCGATGCTCAAGACCGCGATGGAGCGCCGCTCGGAACGACTGGACGGCGACACCGGCGACGCGAACGAGGACGGGCAATCCGCGTCGTAGCGGCACCGGGACGCGCGCGTCCCACTTTTGCCACATCCGCTTGTCAGGGCAGCGATGGCGCGGCACTTCGCGCCGAAACCTCGCGCCGCCCGCCCGCGGCGCGCGCTGCTGGATGACGTGATTGGCCGCCGAACCGCCCGCCCCGCCCGCTGCCGATCCCGCGCCGTCCCCGGCGGCGGTGGTCGCGCCGCTGGCGGCGCTGAAGCCGGTGCAGACGCTCCAGCGGCGCTGGCCCGCGCTGCTGGGCGCGGTGGTCACCGCCGCGATGCTGGGTGGGCTGGCGG
>NZ_LSJO01000389.1:0-38533 GCF_001556735.1 Sphingomonas sp. CCH9-F2
CGTGCCCGCCGATATCGCGCCGCTGCTGGCCGAACGCGGCGCAGCCGCGCGCGAATTCGCGGTGGAGGGCGCCGCGATGCTGGCCGCCGCGCAGCAGGATCCGGCCGCGATCAAGCGGCGGATGCCGCAATTCCTGGGCACGCTGAACCGGCTGGAGCAGGTACGCGCCGATTTGCGCCGCGCGCTGACGCACGGCATCGACGATGCGGTGGCGCGCAGCGCCTTCAAGGTGCGGCGCAACCGCCTGCACGTGCTGATCGGCGGAACCGCGATGCTGGCGGTGCTGCTGCTGCTGGTGATATGGATGCGCCAGACAGTGATCCGCCCGATCCTGGCGATCGCCGAACGGCTGCGCCAGTTCAACGCCGGTCAGGACGAGCGCGCGGACGTACCCGGAGCGGACCGCCCGGACGAGCTGGGAGAACTGGCGCGCGGGCTGGCCGAATATCGCCGTGCGATGCAGGAGCGGCGGCGGGCGGAACGGCGGGTGGCGTTCCTGGCGCATCATGACGTGATGACCGGCCTGCCCAACCGCCTGCTGTTCGAGGAGCGGCTGGCGCACGAGCTGGCGCGCAGCGCGCGCACCGGGGACACGGTGGCGGTGTTCGCGATCGACCTGGACGATTTCAAGGCGATCAACGACCGGTTCGGCCACGCCGGCGGCGACCGCGCGTTGAAGCGGGCGGCGCAGCTGCTGCGCGATGCGGCGCGCGGCGACGATCTGGTCGCGCGGCTGGGCGGCGACGAATTCGCGATCATCCAGGCCGCCGCGCAGCAGCCGCGCGCGGCCGAGGCGCTGTTGCAGCGGATCTTCGCTGCGCTGGCCGAAACCGCCAAGGAAGAGATCACGCTGCGGATGAGCGTGGGCATCGCGGTTTCCGGCCCCGACCAAGACTTCGAGGAGCTGTACAACCTGGCCGACATGGCGATGTATCGCGCCAAGTCCGAAGGGCGGAACACCGCGCGCTTCTTCGACGACCGGCTGAAGGAGGAAGTGCGGCTGCGTTGGCGGCTGGGCCGCGACCTGGACGGCGCGATCGACCGCGGCGAGATGCGGCTGCTGTTCCAGCCGATCGCCGATGCGCATACGCTGGCCACCACGGGTTACGAGGCGCTGCTGCGCTGGTCGCACCCGGAGCTGGGCGAGATCGCCCCCGACGTGTTCGTGCCCCTGGCGGAGGCGAGCGGCGATATCGCGGCGATTGGCCGCTGGGTCGCCGACAGCGCGATGGCGCATATCGCGCGCGTCGACCCGTCGCTGTCGATCGCGCTCAACCTGTCGCCGATCCAGTTCCGCGAACCGGCGCTGGCCGGCTATCTGCTGGCGACCGCCCGCCGCCACGGCATCGCGCCGGAACGGCTGGAATTCGAGGTGACCGAAAGCGCGACGCTGCTGGGTCACAACAGCGAGGCGGTGCTGGCGACGCTGCGCGAATTGCAGGCGCGCGGCGCGCGGGTGGTGATGGACGATTTCGGCACCGGTTATTCCAGCCTGGGCAATCTGCGCGAATTCCGGTTCGACAAGCTGAAGGTCGATCGCAGCTTCGTCATGTCGATGGCCGACCATGCGCCGTCGGCGTCGATCGTGCGCAGCGTCATCGCGCTGGGCCGCAGCCTGGGTATCCCCGTGGTGGCCGAGGGCGTGGAGACCGAGGCGCAGCTGGCGATGCTGCGGCAATGGGCGTGCGACGAGGTGCAGGGCTATCTGATCGGGCGGCCCGCGCCGCTGCCGCTGGCGCACGTCGTCGCCGCCTGACCGAAAGGCCGGCCCTTAGCGGCGTGTTAACCATATCCGCCCAGAATGCGCGCGTACGCGGCCGGCGCGCTTCATGGGACGATGCATGTGATACCCAAGATCCTGCACTTCATCTGGGTGGGCGACGAGACGATCCGTCCCGACAATTGCATCGACACCTGGCGCGCGCTCCATCCCGACTGGGACGTGCGCGTGTGGGGCAATGCCGAGCTGGAGGGCACCGACTGGGTCAACCGCCGCCACATGGCCGCGATGTGCGCGCGCGAGCTGAACGGCGTCGCGGACATGATGCGCTGGGAAATCCTGCACACGCACGGCGGGATCGTGATCGACGCCGACAGCATCTGCCTGCGCGCGCTGGACGACCATCTGCTGGATTGCGAGGCGTTCGCCTGCTGGGAGAACGAGATCGCGCGGCCGGGGCTGATCGCGGCGGGCTATTTCGGCAGCGTTCCGGCCAATCCGTTCGTGAAGCGGATCGTCGACGATATCGCCGCGATGCCCAGCGTCGTGGAGGACATGGCGTGGGTGACGGTGGGGCCGCAGCGGCTGACCGACAGCTATCGCCGCTACGCCTATTCCGCGCTGCGCATCTATCCCAGCCATTATTTCATCCCGACGCACTTCACGGGCCTGGCGTATCAGGGGCGCGACCCGGTCTATGCGCATCAATTCTGGGGATCGACGCGCGGCGTCTACGACCAGCTGCACGCCAGCGACGTGACCGCGGAAGCGACGGCGGTGGCCGCGCCAGCGCCCGTGCCGGTGCCCGTCGCGGCGGCGGCGGTCGATACCGTATCGCCGCTCGAATCGCGTCACGCCGCGCCGTGGGTGCAGCGCGTCGCGGTCAGCAGCGCGATCGCCACGCTGCCGCCCGCCGACGTGTTCGCGCACATGTGCGCGGGCAAGCGCGTGCTGCACATTGGCTGTGCCGCCGACGATGGCGCGCTGTATCGCCAGCTGGCGCCGGCGTGCGGGGTGCTGGACGGTTACGACCCCGATCTTGCCGCGCTCACGCGGCTGGCTCCCGATGCGGCGGGGCGGCTGGTGACGGAGTGGGACGAGATCGCCGGCCGCTACGACGTGGTGATCGCACCCGCGATGATGGCGCAGGTGCCCGATGCGGCGGCGTTCCTGGCGCGGCTGGAAACGATCGACGCGCCGTGCTTCTTCGTGGCGGTGCCCGACGTGTTCCAGTGCCGTGGTGAGCGGTTCGATTATAGCGCCGAGCGCCAGACCTTCGTCGAGGTGGTCCACCCCGGGCACCTCGCCTGGTACACACCCTATACGTTCGCGCAGACGATCCGCCGGTCGCGCGCGTTGACGATGGAGCAATTGTGGTTCTTCGACGGTGCGTCGCTGCTGGCGCTGCTGTCGAAACAGGACATGCAGCTGGCGGCCTGAGCCGCCGGCATCAGCCCGCGACGTCGAACGCGGCGGGCGGCGACCCGTCCAGCCGCCGGCGGTGCGCGGTGGCATAGGCGGCCTCGATCGCGCGGGCATGGCGCGCGGTATCGAACAGCGGCATTACCAGCCGGTTCGCCGCCAGCCGCGCGCGCAGCGCCGCCAGCGCCGCACGGTCGTTGGCCAGCGCCAGCGCGATCGCCTCATATTCCGCCTCGCTCTGCGCGACCAGTTCGGGCAGGCCGATCGCGGTCACCAGGCTGGCGCCGACGCGCGCGGCGAATTGCCGCCCGGCCAGCGTGAGTACCGGCACGCCGCCCCAGAAGGCGTCGCTGGCGGTGGTGTGCGCATTGACCGCGAAGGTATCGAGGAACAGGTCGGCGTGGACGTGGCGCGCCAGATGCTCGGCATGCGGCACCATGTCGGCGAAGACCAGCCGCCCCGGGTCGATGCCGCGCGCCGCCGCCTCGCGCCGCAGGTTCGCCTCCGCCCAGCGATTGGGGCGCAGCAGCCACAGCACTGCATCGGGGACGGCATGGAGCAGTCGCGTCCACAGGTCGAACTCGCGCGGGCCGATCTTGTACGGATGGTTGAAGCAGCATAGCACCAGCGCCTCGTCCGGCAGCCCGAACGTGGCGCGGCTGGTGTGCGCGGCATCGGCGATCGCGCGGCGATCGTCGTTGGCCTGATAGCTGCCGGGCAGGCGGATCACCTGTTCGCTGTAATCACGCTCCGCGCCCGGCGGGATCACCACCGCGTCCCCGATGATATAGTCGAGCGCGTCGCTGCCCAGCGATCCGGGATAGCCCAGCCAGCCGATCTGCACCGGGGCGATGCGATCGACGAACAGCGGCGCGCGTGCGCCCTTCGTATAGCCCTTGAGGTCGATCGCGATGTCGAGTGCATCGTCGCGGATGCGCGCGACCGCGGCGGCATCGTCCAGAGCCCGCACGTCGACGAAGGCGTCGAGGTGCGGGAGGATCGCCGCGCGCGCCGCGCTGCCCTCCCCGGGGCCGTAGTTGTAGGCGCGAACCTCGAACCGCGAACGGTCGTGTTCGCGCAGCAGCCCGGCCATCAGGTTGAGCGTGGCATGGTCGTAGAAATCGGCGGAGACATAGCCGATGCGGATCCGGGCATCGGCGCGCGGTGCGGCGGGGACCAGCGGCGGTGCGGTGCGCGCGAAGCTGGACTGCGCATAGACGCGCGCGCGGGCGAGCTGGCGCGCCGGATCGTCCTCGAACGGCAGCGCCACGAACGGTTCGATCACCCGGTCCGCCGCGGCCATCGCGATCGGCAGCGCGGCGAACGTGTCGCGCCCGCGCCAGTCGGCCATATAGGCTTCCAGGAACAGCAGGTGCGCGCGTGCGTGTGCATCGTCGGGATCGAGCGCGGTGGCGCGCGCCAGCGCGGCCTGCGCCTCGTCCAGCGCGCCGGCCATTTCGGCGGCCTGCCCCAGGTTGAGCCACGCCTTGAGGTTGCCGGGCGCGGCCTGCGTCGCGCGGCGGCAGGCGGCGAGGGCCTCCGCCGGGCGATCCAGCTCGATCAACAGCGACCCCATGTTGTTGAGGCCGTCGGCATGATCGGGCGCGAGGTCGAGCAGCGCGAGATAGCAGCGCAGCGCCGCAGGCGCATCGCGCGCGGCGCGGTGCAGGTTGGCGCGATTGTACCAGGCGGTGACGTGCCGCGGCGCCAGCGCCAGCGCGCGGTCATAGGCGGCGAAGGCATCGTCGAACCGCCGCTCCGCGCCCAGCAGGTTGGCGAGGTTGAAATGCGCATCGGCATGATCGGGCGCGGCGGCGATCGCGGCGCGATAGGCCGCCTCCGCTTCCGCCGCGCGGCCGGTACGGCGCAGCGCGACGCCCAGGTTGCTGTGATAGGCGCCCTCCGCCGGGGCGAGCGCGATCGCGGCACGCAACGCCGCGATCGCCGCCAGCGCATCGTCCCCCGCCAGCAGCGCGCCGCCCAGCAGCGCATGGACGCGCGCGTCGCGCGGGAAGGCGGCCGCAAGCGTGCGGGCGCCCGCCGCCGCGCCGGCATGATCGCCCGCGGCATAGAATGCGTGGAGCCGCGACAGCTCCGCGATCGGGGCGGCATCCGCCTCGGCCGCGCGCTGTGCCAGCCGGTCGGCGGCGACGCGCGCGCGCCGGTTGGCGGGGAAGCGCGCCAGCACCGCGTCCAGCACGCGCCGGGCCTCGGCCATGTCGCCGCGCTTTTCGGCGAGGGCCGCCTTGTGCAATGCGCTGTCGAGGCTGCCCGCCATGATGGACCTTTACCGATGATCGTCGTCGGGATGTAGGATGGCATGGTTAACGCGGCGTTAGGAGGCCGCCCGGAACCGCCGCGGCGCGACGCGGGTTCATCGCGCGATTGTTTGGGGGTAAGCGAACACGATGATCGATCCACGTCGCCTGGAGACGGGCGGATTCCTGCTGTTCCTGGCGCTGATCACGATCGGGCTGGCGACGATCGTGTCAGGCTTTGCTGGCGCATTGTTGTGGGCGACGCTGGCGGCGATCCTGTTCCAGTCGCTGTTTCGCTGGCTGCTGCCGCGCATCGGCGGGCGGCGCAACGCGGCGGCGGCGCTGACGCTGCTGATCATCACCGTCGCGGTGGTGGTGCCCGCGTTCCTGCTGGGAAGCCTGATCCTCGACCAGGCGATCGGCGTTTATGCCAAGGTGCGTTCGGGGCAGATCGACTTCGGCGAGTATTTCCGCCAGATCCGCGATGCGTTGCCGGTGCGGCTGCGCACCGCATTGGACAATGCAGGGTTCGGCACGTTCGAGCGCGCGCAGGCGCAGGTGTCGGAGCTGGCGAGCAACAGCGTGCAGACGCTGGCCAACCAGGCACTGTCGATCGGGCGCAACACCCTGTCGTTCCTGCTGGCGCTGGGCGTCGGACTGTATGCGACGTTCTTCCTGCTGCGTGACGGCGAGCGGCTGGGGCCGCAGGTACGCGACGCGCTGCCGGTCGAGCGCGGCGTTGCGGTGCGGCTGGTCGACAAGTTCGTGGCGGTGGTGCGCGCGACCATCAAGGGGTCGGTGATCGTCGCGCTGGTGCAGGGCGCGCTGGGGGCGATCACCTTCTGGATCGTGGGCGTGCCGGCGGCGCTGCTGTGGGGGTTGCTGATGGCGGTTGCGGCGTTGCTGCCGGCGATTGGCCCGGGCCTCGTCTGGGTGCCGGTGGCGGTATACCTGCTGGCGACGGGCGGGGTGTGGCAGGGCGTGGTGGTGATCGTGTCGGGCGTGCTGGTGATCGGGCTGGCCGACAATATCCTGCGCCCGATCCTGGTCGGCCGTGACACCGGCATCCCCGACTGGGTGGTGCTGGTGACGACGCTGGGCGGGATCGAGATGTTCGGACTCAGCGGCATCGTGGTCGGCCCGCTGGTCGCCGCGCTGTTCATCACCGGATGGCAGATCCTGACCGAGGAGCGGCGCGGCATCGCGACTGAGCCCGGGGCGTGACCGATTTCGCGGCGACCCGTGCGGCGTTCGACCTGCCGGAGGGGGTGATCTACCTCGACGGCAATTCGCTGGGCGTGTTGCCGCGCGGTGCGGCGGCGCGCGTGGAACGGACGATCCGCGGCGAATGGGGCGAACGGCTGATCCGCGCGTGGAACGATGCCGGTTGGATGACCCAGCCCGCGCGCGTTGGTGACCGGATCGCGCGGCTGATCGGTGCGCCGGGCGGCAGCGTCGTCGTCGGCGACACGCTGTCGATCAAGGTCTATCAGGCGCTGGCCGCGGCGCTGGCGCTGCGGCCCGGACGGCGCATCGTCCTGTCCGACAGCGGTAATTTTCCCACCGACCTGTATATCGCGCAGGGGCTGCTCGACACGCTGGGGCAGGGGCACGAACTGCGCGTCGTCGCCCCGGAGGAGGTCGCGGGCGCGATCACCGAGGAGGTCGCGGCGACGCTGCTGACCGAGGTGGATTACCGCACCGGCCGCCTGCACGACATGGCCGCGCTGACCCGCGCGGCGCATGATGCGGGCGCGCTGGCGATCTGGGACCTGGCGCATTCGGCGGGCGCGATCCCGGTCGACGTGACGCGTGCCGACGCCGATTTTGCTGTCGGGTGCACGTACAAATATCTCAACGGCGGGCCGGGCGCGCCGGCGTTCATCCATGTCGCGCCGCGCCATGCCGGCGTGGCGCGCCCGGCGCTGGCGGGATGGATGGGGCATGAGGCGCCGTTCGCGTTCGATGCGGCCTATCGCCCCGGCGCGGGGATCGAGCGGATGCGCGTCGGCACCCCGCCGGTGATCGCGCTCGCCGCGCTGGAGGCGGCGCTTGACGTATGGGACATGGTCGACATGCGCGACGTCCGCGCCGCATCGCTGCGGCTGTCGGAACGCTTCATCGCCGAGGTGGAGGCGCAGTGCCCGGCGCTGGAACTGGCCAGCCCGCGCGACGGTGCCCGGCGCGGCAGCCAGGTGTCGTTCCGCCATCCGCAGGCCTATCCGGTGATGGCGGCGCTGATCGACCGCGGCGTGATCGGCGACGTGCGCGCGCCCGATATCCTGCGCTTCGGCTTCACCCCGCTGTACCTGAGCGAGGACGAAGTGGTGCGCGCCGCGGGGGTGCTGGCGCAGATCATGCGCGAGGGGACGTGGCGCGAGGCGCGCTTCCAGCAGCGGCAGGCGGTGACGTGAGCGACGAGGGCACCCCGCCTGACCCCGCCCCGGCCGATCCGGCCGCCGACGGTGCGCAGATGTCGTTCCGCGGCCGCATGTCCTATGGCGACTATCTGTCGCTCGACACGATCCTCGACGCGCAGCGCCCCTTGTCGCGGGCGCATGACGAACTGCTGTTCATCGTCCAGCACCAGACCAGCGAATTGTGGCTCAAGCTGGCGCTGCACGAGATGGAGGCGGCCTGCACCGCGATCGCGACCGACCGGCTGGACGTGGCGTTCAAAATGCTGACGCGGGTGGCGCGCATCTTCGAACAGCTGAACGGCGCGTGGGACGTGCTGCGCACGATGACGCCGTCGGAATATTCGGAGTTCCGCGACGCGCTCGGCCAGTCGTCGGGATTTCAGTCGTATCAGTATCGCGCGGTCGAATTCGTCGCGGGCAATCGCAACGCCGCGATGTTGAAACCGCACGCGCATCGCCCCGACCTGGAGGCGCGGCTGCGGGCGATCCTGGCGCGTCCCAGCCTGTATGACGAAGCGATCCGGCTGCTGGCGCGGCGCGGCTTTGCGGTGGAGGCGGAGCGCGCCGACCTGTCGCAGCCGCGCGCCGACAGCGATGCGCTGGTCGCGGCCTGGGCGCGCGTCTATGCCGATCCCGCGGGGCAGTGGGACCTGTATCAGCTGGCCGAGAAGCTGGTCGATTTCGAGGAT
Source organism: Sphingomonas sp. CCH9-F2 (assembly GCF_001556735.1). NCBI lineage: Bacteria > Pseudomonadati > Pseudomonadota > Alphaproteobacteria > Sphingomonadales > Sphingomonadaceae > Sphingomonas > Sphingomonas sp. CCH9-F2. The sequence continues at coordinate 8,510 of NZ_LSJO01000389.1, forward strand.
TACTTCCGGCGCTGGCGGTTCAACCACGCCACCACGGTGGAACGGATCATCGGATCGAAGCGCGGCACCGGGGGCACATCCGGCGTCGCCTATCTGCGGCGGATGCTCGACGTGGTGCTGTTCCCGGAATTGTGGCGCGTCCGCACGGAGATGTGACGTTAGGCGCGGACCGCAGGCGCGGGCCAGTAGCGTTCGCGGACCAGCCGTTTCAGCAGCTTGCCCGTCGGATGGCGCGGCAGCTCCGGTACGAAGTCGATCTGCCGTGGTTGCTTGATCCGGCCGATCCGCCCTTGCAGCCACTCGGTCAGCTCCGCGGCCAGCGCCGGCCCGGCATCCGCCCAGTCGCCGGGCTGCACCACCGCGACGACCCGCTCGCCCATTTCCTCATCGGGTGCGCCAATGACCGCGACGTCCATCACCTTGGGATGCGCCACGATCGCATCCTCGATCTCCTGCGGGTAGATGTTCACCCCGCCGGAGATGATCATGAAACTTTGTCGGTCGGTGAGGTAGAGATAGCCGTCGGCATCGACATGGCCGACATCGCCCAGTGTCGTCCAGCCGTGGTGGTTGCGACTGGCGGCGGTCTTGGCGGGATCGTTGTGATATTCGAACGCCGGGCCGTCCGCGAAGTATATCGCGCCCGTCTCGCCCGGCGGCAACGGCTCGCCATCCTCGTCGCAGATGCGAATCGTCCCCCACACCGCGCGGCCGACCGAGCCGGGACGCTCCAGCCATTCCTGCGGCCCGATCGTGGTCAGGCCGTTCGCCTCCGTGCCGGCATAGAATTCATGGACGATCGGGCCGAGCCACGCGATCATCGCCTGCTTGACGTCGACCGGGCAGGGTGCGGCGGCATGATAGGCGACGCGCAGCGACGACAGGTCGTGACGCTCCCGCACGTCCTCGGGCAGTTTGAGCATGCGAATGAAATGCGTCGGCACGAACTGCGCATGGGTGACGCGATATCGCTCGATCAGCGCGAGCGCGGCGGCGGCGTCGAACTTCTCCATGACGATGGCGGTGCCGCCCAGCTTGTGCACCGCCATGCACCAGCGCAGCGGCGCCGAATGATAGAGCGGCGCGGGCGACAGGAACGTCATGTCCGGCCCCATGCCGAAGGTGGTGCGCCCGAATTCGGTCAGCGCATTGGACTGGTCCAGCGACCCTTCGGGCAGCGGCGGGCGGATGCCCTTGGGTTGGCCGGTGGTACCGGACGAATAGAGCATGTCCATGCCCGGCGCCTCGTCGGCGATCGGGTGCGTCGGGAAGGCCGCGCGCTCGCCCACGAAATCGCGCGCGCCGGGGGCGAAGACGATCTCCACCGCATCGCTCATTTCGGGCGCGACGGCGGCGGTCGACACCAGCACGCGCGACCCCGAATCGCGGACTATGAAGGCGATCTCCGGCGGGGCGAGCCGGGTCGAGATGCAGGTGTAGTAAAGCCCGGCGCGCTGCGCCGCCCACACGATCTCGAAGAAGCGGGCGTCGTTCTCCAGCATCAGCGCGATGCCGTCGCCGCGCCGCAGCCCCAGCGCGCGCAACAGGTGCGCGCCTTGCGAGGAGCGTTCGTCCAGTTGGCGATAGGTGACGGTCTCACCCGAGGGCGCCATGATATAGGCGGGGCGATCGGGCACGGTCTGCGCATGGATCGACGGATGCATCAGCGCGCCCGCCTGCCGGTGACATGCCGCAAGTCCATGGTCGTCCTTCTCCCCAGCCGATCTCTCGTCGTGTCGGCGACCGATGGGGTAGATGCGGGGATACGCGCCGGTCCAATCGGCGTTGCGCCGCGATCGATCGGCGCGCGCGATGAATGGCCCGCCGATCCATTGATCGGCAACCGCGATGACTGGCGAAGCAGGATTGATTTGACGACGGCGGGACCGCGTCTCAGTCTGCGATCGAACCGGCGGGGACGGCCAGGTCGAGAGGATCGGATGCAGCCATGCGACGCGCACGCGCAGCGTCGAACCGGCCGCTGCCGCGCGCGACGATGCCGACCGCCCGAGCAGGAGAGCGACGCGACATGGAACCCTATCATCCGGCCATGACCATCGACGGCAAGGCTGCCGTTGCCGACCGCTGGATCGACGTCGTCAATCCGGCGACCGAGGAGGTGATCGGTCAGGTTCCCGATTGTTCGCGCGCGCAGCTGGACGAAGCGGTCGCCGCGGCGCGTGCCGCCTATCCGGCATGGCGCGACACGCCCTATGCCGATCGCCAGGCGGCGCTGGGGCGGATCGCTGCGACGCTGATGACCCATGCCGAGGAACTGCAGCGGCTGCTGACCGCCGAACAGGGCAAGCCGCTGGCCGATGCGCTGGGCGAGATCCAGGCGGGCGCGTGGTGGATCGGCGAGGTGGCGAAGAACGAGCTGCCCGTCACCGTGACCGACGCGATGCCAGGGCAGCGCAGCACGACGCGGCACGTCCCGCTAGGAGTGGTCGGCGCGATCGTGCCGTGGAATTTCCCGGTGCTGCTGGCGCTGTGGAAGATCGGGCCTGCGCTGCTGACCGGCAATACGATGGTGCTCAAGCCGTCGCCGTTCACCCCGCTGGCGACGCTGCGGCTGGCCGAGCTGCTGCGCGACCAGCTGCCCGCGGGCGTGCTCAACATCGTCACCGGCGGCGACCAGCTCGGGCCGTGGCTGACCGAGCATCCGGGGATCGACAAGATCAGCTTCACCGGATCGACCGCGACCGGGCGACGCGTGATGGCGAGCGCGGCGGCGAATCTGAAGCGGCTGACGCTGGAGTTGGGCGGCAACGATGCCGCGATCGTGCTGGACGACGTGGATGTCGATGCGATCGCGGAGCCGCTGTTCTGGGCGGCGTTCAAGAACAGCGGGCAGGTGTGCGTCGCGGCCAAGCGCATCTATGTCGACGCCAGGGTCTATGACGCGCTGGCCGCCGCGCTGGTGCGCGTCGCGCGCGACGTGGCGATGGGCGACGGCACCGCGCAGGGCGTGACGCTGGGACCGGTGCAGAACCGCCAGCAGTTCGAACGGGTCAAGGCGCTGGTCACCGATTCGCGCGATGCCGGGCACCGGTTCCTGACCGGCGGCGGCGAATGGGACGGCGCGGGTTACTTCGTACCCGCCACAATCGTCGACAATCCGCCCGAACAGTCGCGCGTGGTGCAGGAGGAGGCATTCGGCCCGATCGTGCCGTTATTGCGGTTCGACGATCTGGAGGATGCGATCGCGCGCGCCAATGTGTCCGAATATGGCTTGGCGGGATCGGTGTGGTCGTCGGACCCGGCACGCGCCGCCGACGTCGCCGCGCGGCTGGAAACGGGCACGGTGTGGGTCAATTCGGCGCAGAACCTGACGCCCTATGCCGCCTTCGCCGGTGCCAAGCAGTCAGGCTTCGGCGTGGAGAACGGGCTGGAGGGGCTGCTGGAATTCACCACGCCGCAAACGATCCACACCGCACACGCCGCCTAGGCGCACCGGCACTCACAAGCAACCGGATGGACCGGCGCGCGCGTGTCGGCGCGCCCGTCCGCGCGTGCGTGCAGCAGGATGCGAGCGATCGGCAGCGGCGATGAATGGGTTGATAATGCCGATTGGACGCACAGGCGGCACCCGCGCAACCCGCCAGGCGGAGAGGAGACAAAGCGTGGAACAGACGCTGTCGCGCAACATCGACGAGATCATCGTCGATCCCCGGACCTATGGGGACGAACACAGCTATCACGACGCGTTTCGCTGGTTGCGCGCCAACGATCCCGTCCATTATACGACGCCTGAACTGTACCGGCCGTTCTGGGCCGTGACGCGGCACGCCGATATCATGGCGGTGGAGATCAACGCGAAGAACTTCCTGAATGATCCGCGCCAGTTCCTGGTGACGGCGAAGGACGAGGACCTGCTCTTCGAACAGACCGGCAGTCGCAAGTTCGCCGAGAATCTGGTCGCGATGGACGACCCCAAGCATCGCGCCTATCGCGCGCTGACCTCCGCGTGGTTCGGGGCCAAGAGCCTGAAGAGCCTGGAGGACGAGATCAACGCGCTGGCGCGCGAGACCGTTGACAAGATGATCGACATGGGCGGCGAATGCGATTTCGCGGCGGAGATCGCGGCATGGTTCCCGCTGCGCACGATCATGATCGTGCTGGGCGTCCCGCGTGAGGACGAGCCGCTGATGCTGCATCTGTCGCAGAAGCTGTTCGGCGCCGTCGGCGGAGTGGAGGGGATGGCCGGGATGGTCGACGCCTTCAACGCTTTCAACGATTACTTCAGCAAGGTCACGCAGGATCGCCGCAGCAACCCGCGCAACGACGTCGCGACGATCCTGGCCAATGCCACCATCGACGGCGAACCGATCGGCGAGGCGGAGCGCAACGCCTATTATTTGATCGTTGCCGCCGCAGGGCACGATACGACCAGTTCGTCGATCTCCGGCGGGTTGCTGGCGCTGATCCAGAACCCGGCGGAGATGGCGAAGCTGCGTGCCGACCCGGCGCTGATCGGCAAGGCGGTGGATGAATTCATCCGTTGGACGACGCCGGTGAAGCACTTTTTCCGCACCGCCGTGGAGGAGTGTGAGCTCGGTGGCAAGACGATCCGGGCCGGCGACAATCTGATGATGTGCTACCCGTCCGCCAATCGTGACGAGGCCGCATTCGAGGCGCCGTTCGAATTCCGCGTCGACCGCCCCGATGCGCGCAAGCATCTGGCGTTCGGCTATGGCCCGCACACCTGCCTTGGCAATGCGCTGGCGAAGCTGGAGATCCGCATCCTCTATACCGAAATGCTGCGCCGGATCGACGATTTCCAGCTGGCCGGCGACCCGAAATGGGTGGAGGCGAGCTTCGTGTCGGGGCTGAAGAGCCTGCCGGTCCGTTACCGGGCGGCCGCCGCGTGACCCCGGCGCGCCAACTGGCGGAGCGGTTCGGCGATCCCGCGGCGATGCGGTCGCTCTACGCGCCCGACGTCGTCTGGCTGATCTCCGCCTCGCTCGGCGTGCCCCGGCTGGAGGGGGTGGAGGCGGTGGCCGCGTTCAACATGCAGGTGTGGACCGAACATCACCGCCCCGACTGCACCGTCACGATTCTGGACGAGGCGGGCGATGATCACCGTAGCGCGGTGCGCTTCACCTATCGTGCCTGGTCGCATTTCCGCGGCGACTGGTACGAGAACGAATATTCGCTGTTCGTCCGCGCCGACGATGCCGGCATCCGCCATGTCGCCGAGGCGTTCGACACCGCCGCGACGATCGATTTCCTGGCGGGCCGCGCCGCGGGATCGGCTTGGGCGACGGTCGGCGGGGACGCGGGCGATCGCGTCGGTGCGCTGGGGCGGTAGCTGCAACACATATCACGATAACGACGGCGCCAGCGAATGTCGCCGCACTGAAAAGGAGAGGAAACATGAAGCACCTGGCATGGGCCATGCTGGCCGCCACAACCGCGCTCCATCCCGTCGCCGCGTTGGCGCAGGATCAGCAGCCCGCGCCAGTGGTCGGTACGGCGCCCGAGACCGCGCCCGCCGCGACGCAGGACGACGGCGCCGCGAACGACATCATCGTGACCGCCAACCGCCGCGAACAGACCGTATTGTCGGTGCCGATCGCGATTTCGGCGGTGGGCGGCGCTGCGCTGGCGACCAAGGGGATCGTCAATTCCGCGAACCTGTCGGACGCGGTCCCCAACCTTCAGGTCAGCAGCCCCTACGGCAATACGCAGCCGAACTTCTCGTTGCGTGGCATTTCCGTGGCCAACGAATATAATTCGAACCAGGCATCGCCTATCGGCGTCTATATCGACGACGTCTATATGGCGAGCCGGTCGTCGCACGGCATGGGTCTATTCGATCTGGACCGTGTCGAGGTGCTGCGCGGCCCGCAGGGTACGCTGTTCGGGCGCAACACCACCGGCGGTGCGATCAACTTCATCACGCGCGGCCCGTCGTTGAACGGCAATGAAGGCTATGCCGAGGTCGGCTACGGCAATTACAACAGCTGGACCGCGCAGGGCGCGATCGAGACCACGATGGTCGAGGACCAGCTGGGTCTCAGGATCGCGGGAAATTACGTGCGCAGCGACGGGCTGTTCGAGAACGTCTATCCCGGCGGGCGCGACCCGAACCGGCAGAACACGCTGCAGGGTCGCGCGACGCTGCGCATCAATCCGGGCAGCGGCCCGCTCGACATCAAGATCAAGATCTATGGCGGGCGCGACCACGGCACGCAGGCGGCGATCCACGGCCTGTTGTCCGCGCGCAGCGGACTCGACTTCTTCCAGGTGAACGAGAATCGCATCGGTCTGAACCGTACCGACGCCTACGGCATTTCGGCGAACATCCGCTACGAACTGTCGCCCAACCTCAGCTTCACGTCGATCACGTCGCGCGACGGCGGGTCGCAATATATCCAGCAGGCGGCCGACGGATCGCCGTTCGACATCCTCGACGTGTGGTGGCAGTCGAAGTTCGGGCAGTTCAGCGAAGAGGCGCGGTTCAACTACAGCGCCAAGGGGCTGAACCTGGTCGGTGGCGTATTCTACGGCTGGGATCGTGTCGTCACCGACAACGACTTCGGCATCGGCAGCGTGTTCGGCCCCGGCACCAGCGGCGGCTTCTTCCAGCATTACCGTCAGGAGCGCCGGTCCTACGCCGTGTTCGCGCAGGGCGATTACGAGATCGCGCCGCGCCTGACGCTGACGCTGGGCGCGCGCTATACCTGGGACCGGCTGCAATATCGCGACGGCTACGCCTTCCTCTATGCCGGTTATGTCGACACGGTGAAGACGCCACTGGCGACGACCGTGCCGTGCGCGGGCCAGCCGGGGACGTGCGCGTACAACCCCGATGCGACCTTCGCCACCAACGGGCGCAACAACGCGCTGACCGGCCGCGCGTCGCTGTCCTATCAGTTCGACAACGGGCCGTTGATCTACGCCAGCTACAACCGCGGCTACCGGTCGGGCGCGTTCAACGGGGGCAGCTACACGTCGTCCTCGGGTATCAATTTCGTCGATCCCGAGCGCGTGAACGCCTATGAAATCGGGACCAAGGGCCGGTTCATCGACAACGCGCTGACACTGTCGGCGGCAGGCTTTTACTATGATTATTCGAAGCAGCAGCTGCAGGATCTGCGCCCCGGCCCGGTCGGCATCCTGGTCAACGCGCCCAAGTCGGAGGTTTATGGCGCGGAGGTCGAGAGCAATCTGCGCCTGGGCCGCGCGCTGACGATCAACGCGGCGGTCGGCTACCTGCATGCCAAGTACAAGGAGCTGATCTTGCAGGGCGCGAACCTGGCGGGTAACGACCTCCCGTTCGCGCCGCGTTGGACCGTGCAGGGGGGCGTCGACCTGAAGCTGTTCGACACCGGCAGTTCGAAGCTCGTCTTCTCGCCGAACGTCGTCTATTTCAGCCGGCAATTCTTCACTCCGCTGAACGAGACCAACGCCCCCGGTTCCGCGCAGCAGAATGCCGAACTGCAACAGCGCGCCTATGCCAAGGTCAACGCGACGGCGGCGTGGACGATCGGGCGCTTCACGATCAAGGGGTTCGTCAACAACCTGCTCGACCGAAAGACCTACGTGTATGGTCTCGACCTGCGCGGGGCGGGCTTCCCCTATCCGTTCCTGACGCCCGCTGCGCCGCGGACGTTCGGTGGGGCGGTGCGGGTCGCGTTCTGATGACGATGCCGGCCCGGTGTGCGGTGTCGCGCGATCGGGCCGGCAGGGTGCCGGCAGCCGCGAGGGGTCAGGCGGCGCGGGCGGCTTCGCCGTCGCGCCCGGCCTGCCAGCGCTGCGCGAAGGCGAAGAACTGGCGCGCGGCACGATTGGTACCGACCCCGAGCACCACCGAGAAATCGAGGAAGAAGTCCATCCCCTCGACCGGTCGCGATACCAGCCCGGCCGGGACCGGGAACCACCCGATCCCCATTGCGCAGATGCCGCGCCGCTCGGCATAGCGCTCCACCGCCAGCGCATTGCCTTCCGACGGAATCACCGCATCGGCACCACAGGCGGCGAAGAACGTCTCGATCGGATGGGTGATGGCGGCGCCGTGCTCGTGGCCCAGCATCGCGACGCACTGGCCGCGAAGCGCGGCGCGCGGGATCACGACATGCGACGCCAGCGACGAATCGCGCGGCACCAGCAGCGTCATCGGCTGGCGGCGCAGCACGACGCGGTCCAGCGTCTCGGGATATTGGGTTTCGTTGTAGATCGCGCCCGCGGTCGCATCCGGTCCGTGCCACGGTGCGCTCAAGCCCAGCAGCACGGACGCATCGAGCCGTTCGTTCAGCAGGTCGGGAATCTGCGCGCTTTGCAGGCGATTGTCGATCACGAAGTCGATCTGCGGATGCTCGGCGGCGAACGCGTCGAGCAGCGCGACCCGTTCGGGAATGTCCATGGTGTACATCGCCGCGCCCAGCCGGAATTGCGTGCGCCCCGCGACCTGCATCGCTTCCACTTCGTGGCGCACGACGTCGGCCTTGACCAGCAGCGCGTCGACCAACGGCAGCAGCCGCGCTCCGTGGCTGGTCAGCGTGATGCTGCGCGTGGTGCGGTGGAACAGCGGGTGGCCGATCGCCTGCTCCAGTTCCTTGAGCTGCCCCGAAACGGTCGGCTGGGTCAGGTTCAGCCGTTCCGCGGCGCGCGTGACCGATCCTTCGGCGGCGATCGCGGCGAAGCTGCGCAACAGGCGCAGTTCCGGGTGAAACATCTCAACCTCTCCAGCCCGGCCGATAATCCGCCGTCGTGCCCAGGATAGCACAATGGCGACCATCGTCTATGCGCTGGGCGTGGTCACCAGGGCGGACATGGCGTCGCTGTGCCATTCGTAGCTGGCCTGGACGCGCGTTTCTTCGGCGAAGTCGTTGAAGGGCGACGACAATCGTGCCGGTCCGGTGAAGGCGAGTTCGTGATCGCCGTCGCGCCAGCCGAACGTCAGCACGCCCTCGCCCGCCACTGCCGCGGCATCGGCACCGTCGAACAGCAGCGTGACGCATCCATGCGCGGCGCCGCGCGAATCGATCGTCACCGCCGCGTCGGCCACCGCCGCGTGCAGCCCGTCGCGCTCGAATGTCCCGAACGTGTCGGCCAGCCGGTGGAGCGCCGGCGGCAGGAAGGGGCCGTCGGCACGCGCCGGTGCCACGTCGGCCGACAGCGCAACCGCGGCGTTGACCAGGCCGGACCGTTCGAGCGCGATCGACAGGTTGGCGACCGCCACCCCCTCCAACCCGATCGCTGGCGCCTGTGTATCCGCCAGCGTCAGCGACAGCGGCGTCGCCGGCTTGCCCGGCGCGAAGCGCGCGCAGGGCGCGTCGCCGTCCGGCGTGGGTGCGCCCAGAAGCTGGGTCAACCAGTGCGTCAGCCCCGTGGTTTCGGCCGGAACCAGCAGGGTACCGGTCGCACGCTGCCCTTCCACCGCGACATCGGCGTGGACCAGCGGCAGCGCGACGGGTGCGCCGGCTCCGCCACCGAAGTGCGCGCCCAGCGACTTCGACAGTCCCCAGCGCCCGTCCATGTAGGTGGAGTTCCACACCTCCGCGATGCGGCCATCCACCACACGGAACACCTCAATCCCGCACAATTTCCAGTTCGGGTCGCGCCCTGTGACGTTCCACACCAACGTCACATACTCATCGTCGCCGGCCAGCACGACTTCCTCGAAGACGGGGCGCAGCTCCTCGTAATTGTGGCGCATCCGGGCGCGCTGTTCGGCGTGGCTCAGCCGCACCTCGCGATTGGCATCGTGGCGGATGATCGGATCGGCGCACAGCTCCGGAATCCAGTCGTCGCGCCCCTCGGTCCAGGCCTGGACGCCATACGCCCTGACGATGTCGACGGCCGATCGTGCCACGCGCTGCTCTCCTGTCGTTTCTTCTTGTCAGAACGTGATGGCGGCGCGCCGGGATGGCCAATCGGAAATCCATGCCGGATCATCATCCCTGCCGATCAATGCCGCGCGTGTTTCGATTGGTGCCGCGGCGGCGGTGATGCCACCTGTGCTTGCGATCGCCGGGGAACGGCGACGGCAAGGAGAGGTGAATGAACGTCATCGCGGCCCCCGCGCACCCACCGCGGCTGCTGTCCCGTCTGGACGAGATCGATACCGACTGGCTGACCGCGGTGCTGCGCCAGTCCGGGCACCCCGACGCCGAGTTGACCGGTTTCGTGCTGACACCGATCGGCGCGGGCAACGTCAGCGACACGGTGCGCGTCGACCTGACGCATCGCCAGGCCGGCGCGGAGCCGCCGTCGCTGGTGTGCAAGTTCCGCTGCTCCGGCGAACAGGCACATGCCCACGGGATCAGCAGCGGTTCCTATTATCGCGAGGTCGGCAGCTTTCCGGCGGTCGCGGGCGCCTGCCGGACGCCGCGGCTGTACTGGATCGCGGGCGGGTACGACAACATTAACCTCGTCATGGAAGACCTGTCGCGCGTGTCGCGTGCGGGCGACCAGATCGCCGGGTGCGACCTGCGCGATGCTCGGGCGGTCGTCGGCGAACTGGCGAAGCTGCACCGCACCTTTTATCCGATGGCGGCCGCATCGGCGCCCGACTGGGCGATGACCATGGCAGCGACCGCTGATTACTGGAGCGGCGCGATCGCCAATTCGCTGCCGCTGATCCGCGACGTCGCCGCGGGGGAGATCAGCGAGGCGGAGATGGCGACCGTGGCCGCCGCCGTCGCTGCGGCGCACCGCTGGTATTCGCTGCCGGTGACGCGCGCGACGCTGACCCATGGCGACCCGCGCGTCGACAATATCCTGTTCCTCGACCATGACGACGGGTCCGTCGAGGCGGTGCTGATCGACTGGCAGATGACGGGGTGGCGCAACCCGATGCACGATGTCGGCTATTTCCTGTCGGGCAGCGTGACCCGGGCAGATCGCCGCGCACACGAGCGCGACCTGCTCGCGTATTATGCTGCCGTGTTCGGCGACGGTTATCCGCCGGAGCAGATCACGCAGGATTATCGCGTCCAGCTGCTCGGCGGGTTGATGACGACGATTGCGGCCTATTCGCTGATCCCGCTGACCGATCCGGTCAAGGCGTTGTTGCTGGCGCTGCTGCGGCGCAACCTTTCGGCGGCAATCGACTGGGATTCGATCGCCGCGATCGAGGGATAAGGCGCGGGGCGCGTGGCGCCCCGCGATCACCTGATCAGGGGATCAACACCACCTTTACGCAATCGCCACGCGCCTGCGCGGCGATTGCCTCATTGATCTGTGCCAGCGGGAAGGTACGGACCAGCCGGTCGAACGGGAAGCGGCCCTCGCGGTGCAGCGCGATCAGCTGCGGGATGAAAACCTGCGGGTCGCTGTCGCCCTCCATGATGCCCACGACGCGCTGGCCATAGGTAATCATGCCGGCGATGTTGATCATGATGCCGTCCTCCGCCGACGGCGGCACCCCGACCAGCCCCATCATGCCGCGCGACGTCAGCGCCCCCAGCGCCGCCTGGATCGTGTCGACGCGCCCGCTGGTATCGAACGCGAAATCGAATCCGTCGGGCAACAATGCACGCAGGGCCTCGGTCACGTCGCCGGCCGTGGGATCGACGACATGGTTGGCGCCCAGTTCGCGCGCGAGTTCGCGGCGCGCGGCAACCGGTTCGATCAGCACGATCATGCCGCATTCCTGCACCTTCGCGCCCATTACCGCGGCAAGCCCGACCGGGCCGCCGCCGACGATCACGATCGAGCTGCCCGCGGGGCATGCCATGGACCGCATCACCCCGCCTGCGCCGGTCTGCAACCCGCAGCCCAGTGGGCCGAGAATGTCGAGTGGGGCGTCGGCATCCTCCACCTTCACGACGTTGCGCGCGCGTACGATCGCGTGTTCGGCGAAGCTCGACTGGCCGAAGAAGTGGGAAGAGACCGCCTCGCCGTTCGCGGAATAGGCCTTCGACCCGTCCTCCAGCCGCATCCCGGCATAGTTCATCGGCGGGAAGTCGCGGCAATAGCTGGGCAGGTGCTCCGCGCAGCGTGCGCATTGCCCGCAGCTGGAAAAGCCCAGCACGACGCGATCGCCGACGGCCAGCCCCTCGACCCCGTCGCCCACCGCCTCGATCACGCCGGCGCCTTCATGCCCCAGCACCGCGGGAAGGGGGTAGGGGGCGAATTGGTCGCGGAAGATCAGATCGGTATGGCACAACCCGACGCCCGCGATCCTGACGCGCACCTCGCCCGCGCGCGGCGCGTCGATCGTCACCTCCTCAATCGAAAAATCACCTTTCGGCATGCGGGCGACGGCGGCGGTGGTCTGCATCTCATCTCTCTCCGATTACTGGATGGTGTGGCGCCAGCCGCTGGGCGTCTGGCCGGCATATTGGCGAAAGGCGCGGGTAAAGTGGCTCTGGCTGGCGAAACCCAGCCGGTCGGCGATCGCAGCGATCGACATGTCGGATCCGCCCAACAGTTCCTGCGCACGGTCCAGCCGTGCCTTCATCACATATTGGTGCGGCGTGGTGCCGGTCGATTTCCGGAATACGCGACAGAAGTGCGACGGCGTCAGGCCCGCTTGCTGCGCCAGCGCCTCCAGGGTGTGGCCGCGCTCGGGATGCGCCAGAATCTCGTTCATGATGAGGTGGATGCGATAGGACGAGGTATCCGCATTCGGGATCGCCATGCCGGTTTCCGGTGACGCGCCGCGGAGCGTATGCGCGCGCAGTGCCGTCAGCAGCGTGTCGACATAGTCGGCGCTCTCCACGGTCTGTGGCGCGTACAGTTCGGCCAGGATCTGGCGCGTCAGTGCGATGGCAAGCGGGTCGACGAAGGCGAAGCGCATCGCGCCGAACTGCTCGGCGGCCTGCTGGCGTTGCAGCTGTTCGACCGGGATCGAGACGGTGACGACGTCCAGTTCGCCGTCGATGCGCCAGCCGGTGGCGACGCCTGCCGGGACGATCGTGGCGCAGCCGGGGATCGAGCGCGCCTCGCTCCACCGGTCCACTTCCCAGAAGCGCGTATCGGGCTTTCCTCCGACATGGACGACGAACACGGGATCGACCAGCGCCGGCAGATCATAGCTGCCGATGAACTGGCGCCAGCGCGCGAACCGCCACGCGCCGATACCGACGCTGCGATCGGGCGCGCGGCCCAGCGTTTCGGCGATAATGGCTTCGTTGCCGCGCATGATCGACCTCTCCCACTCCGTCGGCAGGCCGCGGGATGACGTCGCGGTCCGTGCGACCATCCGGGAAGGTCGCGCGGCACCGTCGCGGCGGCGCTTGCACCGCGAGCGATGTATCACGGCCAGCGGACTTATAGAACAGCTGTACCCCATCATCGCGGATATCGCGCGCGTGGGGGTCAGCCCGCGGTATAGCCGCCATCAGCGACGAATTCCGCCCCGGTGACGAACCGCGCCGCGTCGCTGGCCAAGAAGGCGATCACCGGCGCGATGTCGCGCGGTTCGCCCAGCCGCCCCATCGGGATCAGGCTGGTCCAGGCGGCGAGCGCCGCTTCCGGGGAAATCGGGTTGCCATCGGCATCGACGGGCGGATCCCAGTCCGCGCCGAGGTTGGTGGCGACCGGGCCGGGCAGGACGGTGTTGACGCGAATCCCTTCCTTCGCCAGCTCGAACGCGACCGCACGCGACAGGCCGCGCACCGCGCCCTTGGTAGCGCTATAGGCCGCGAACTGCGAACCTGCGACCATGCCATAGACGGACGAGACGTTGACGATCGCGGTCGTCTCCGCGCCCGCCGCCCGCGCCGCGCGCAGCAGCGGCAGCGCGCCCTGCATGCCGGCATACAGGCTGTCGACGTTGATCGCCTGTTGACGGTGGAGCGTGGCGATCGGCGCATCTTGGAACCGTGCCGACATCATGATCCCCGCATTGTTGACCAGCGCGTGCAGATGTCCGTGCTCGCGCCCGATCGTGCCGTACACGCGCGTCCAGTCATCCGGGCTGGACACGTCGAGTTGCAGGGCCTGTGCGCCGCCGCCGATCGCCGTGGCGGTCGCGGCGGCAGTGTCGGGGTTGATATCGGCGGCCAAGACGCGCGCGCCGAGCGCGGCGAACTGGCGCGCGGTTTCGGCGCCGATGCCGGAACCGGCGCCGGTAATCAGCGCCAGCTTGCCGGCGAGCGAGAAGGGGGCGACGGTCATGTCCCAGCTCCGTTCATGGTTGCGGAACGGCACCCGGCGCCGTTCCCCTGCGACGTGATGACGACCGTCGTTCGCGTCATCGCCGGATCGGCCGCTGGCGGCATCGTGGCGAACGCGCACCCCATGGTCCCTCTCCTGCAAACGCTTTCGAACGGCCTCGCAAGGCTGTCACAGGTAGCGCAGCCGACGCCAGCGGGCGTTGCACGTGATTGTCCGGCTTTTCGACATTTCTTGCGGTCGCCGCCGGTCAGCCCGGACGGCGATGCTCGCTGGCATCCAGCCCATAGCGTTGCAGGCGATCGTACAGGCTGCGGCGCGATATCGACAGCGCCTGCGCGGCGCTGGTGACGTCGCCGGCGGCCCTGGCCAGCGCCTCGACGATGACGGCGGTCTCGAAGCGCGCGACCTGTTCGGCGAGCGGCACCCTGTCGGCCTCGCCCCCTGTCGGTGGAAGCGCGAGCACCGTCTGCACCGCGAAATTGCGCAGCGCGCGCACGTTGCCGCGCCACGGATCGGTCATCAGCCGCGCCTCGACCGGTGCGGTCAGGTCGGGCACCGGGCGGCCGAACCGCTCGGCGGCATCCTGAAGGAAATGCCGGAACAGCAGCGGCACGTCCGCGCGCCGCTCGCGCAGCGGCGGAATGCGCACGCGCACCGTTTCCAGCCGGTACAACAGATCCTCGCGGAAACGCCCGCGGGTGCAGGCCTGCGCCAGGTCGCCCTTTGCCGCGGCGACGATGCGCAGGTCGATGCTGCGCGGCGAGCCGCCGCCGACTGCGGGCAGTTCGCGCTCCTCGATCACGCGCAGCAGCTTGCCCTGCAGGGTCGCCGACATGCTGTCGATCTCGTCCAGGAACAGCGTGCCCCGGTCGGCATCGCCGATCCGCCCCTGTTGCAACCGCCCGCCGAACAGCGTCTCGTCCGCCTGATGATCGGGCAGCGCGGCGCAGTCGATCGCGACGAATTCGCGCGTGCGGCGCCGGCTCTGGCGATGGAGCATCCGCGCGACCAGTTCCTTGCCGGTGCCGGTCTCGCCCTCGATCAGCACGTCGACCTCGACCTGCGCCAACTGGCGGATCGCGGCGCGCAGGCCGGCCATGGCCGCAGTGGTACCGATCAGCGGGAAATCCTCCTCCGCGGCCGGCAGTTCGGCACGCAGGCGGCGGTTCTCCAGCACCAGCCGCCGCGTTTCCAGCGCGCGCCGCACGCTGGCGACCAGATGGTCGGTCGCAAACGGCTTGGCGATGAAATCGAACGCGCCGCGCTCCATCGCGGCCACCGCCATCGGGATGTCGCCATGCCCGGTCATCAGCAACACCGGCAGCTCCGGGTCGGCGGCGTGCACCGCATCGAACACGGCATGACCGTCCATCCCCGGCATACGGATGTCGGTGACGACGACACCCGAAAAATCGGGGTCGATCCGGCGCAGCGCGATCCGCGGATCGGCATGCGATTCCACCGCGATCCCGGCGATCGCGAACGTGTCGGCGATCGCGGCGCGCAGCGCATCGTCGTCGTCGATCAGCAGGACGTTCATTCCGGTGTCTCCCTCGCCAGCGCGACGGTGATGCGGAACGCCGCCCCGCCCAGCGGCGAGCGCGTGACGGCGACCTTTCCGTCGAAGGCGGTGACGATATCGTGCACGATCCCCAGCCCCAGTCCCAGCCCGTCGCGCTTGCCGGTGACGAAGGGGTCGAAAATCTGGCCGGCGATCGCCGGGTCGATCCCCGGGCCATTGTCGGCGACAGTCAGCGCGACGCTGGTGCCGTCGGCGTCGACCGTCAGCGCGACCTGCGCGCCGGCACGCCCCGCCACTGCGTCGAGCGCGTTCTGGAGCAGATTGACGAGCACCTGTTCCAGCCGGACGCGCCCCGCGATCACTGATGGCTGCCCGGGCGGAGGCCAGTCCAGCGCGACCCCGGCGGCGCGAAAGCGGTCGCCGATCAGCAGGCGGGTCCCCGCGATCACCGCGTCGAGCGGGACGGGGCCGATCGTCCCCGTCCCGCGCCGCGCAAACCCGCGCATTTCGTGCGTGATCGCGCCGATCCGCGCCGTCAGCGCGATCGCGCTGTCCAGGTTGGCGGCCACCCGGTCCAGGCGCCCGGCGTCCAGGTGCGCCCGCGCGTTTTCGGACAGGGTGCGGATCGTCGCGACCGGCTGGTTGATCTCATGCGCCAGCCCAGCGGTGATCGACCCCAGCGACGCCAGCCGGTTCGCCTGCGCGAGTTCCTCGCGCGCCTCGCGGAAGCGGCGGTCGACCCGCGCGTGCTCGGCGATCTCGTCGCGCAGTTCGGCGGTACGGGTCGCGACCGCGGCTTCCAGCGCGGCGCGTTCGCGGGCGGCATCCGCGGCGCGGGTCATCCGCCATAGCAGCAGGCCGGCGACGATCCCTGCCAGCAATGCCGCGACCAGACCGATCAGTCGCGCGAGATTGGCCGCGTCGCGCAGCGCGGCGGCCACCGGGGCGACGTGGACCAGCCGCCAGCCGGGCACCGGCATCGCCGCCGAGCCGACGATCAGACGCGCACCGTCCGGCGCCCGCGCGGTGCCGTTGCCGGCCCATACATAGCGGCTGGGCGCCAGCGGGGCCGCGCCGAACTGCGATGCGCCGGCGATCGCGCCGCGGGCCGCGGCGGTCAGCGGCCGCGTGACGCGGAACCGTTCGGCTGGGTCGGTCGCCAGCAGGATGATGCCGCGCCCGTCAATGATGAAGGTCTGGCCCGGATCGCCGCGCCAGATCCGCACCAGCTTGTCGAATTCCACCTTCACGACGATCACCCCCGCCGGATCGTTCGCGGTGCCGATCCGCCGGGTCAGGAACAAACCGGGACGTCCGCTGACGTTGCCGACCGCATAATATTCCGCCGCGCCGTCCTGCATCGCGCGGATGAAGTAAGGCCGGAACCGGTAATCGCGCCCGACGAAGCTTTCGGCGGTATCGGCGTTGGATGCCGACACGGTGCGGCCGTTCCTGTCGATCAGGTAGAGGACGGGCGCGCCGGTCCGCTCCGCCAGCAGCTTCAGCTTGCCATCCATCCGTCGCCGCGCGTCGGTGTCGCCGCGGCGCAGCGCCTCGTCCAGATCGGTATACTCGCCCAGCACCAGCGGCAGCAGCCGGAACTGCATCAGGTCGCTGGCGAACAGCCGGTTCTGCTGTGCGGCCACGCGCTGCGCCTCGTCGCGCAGATCGGTGATCGCCGACCGGCCGAGCCACGCCCCCGCCGCCACCCACACGAGCAGCCCGATCGTCGCGGCGGCAACGCAGGCCAGGGTCAGCGGAAGGACGCGGCGGGGCGGCATCGTTGCAGGATGCTGCACTTTTGCGGTGCCTGTCATGCGGAATCGTGCACGGGCGGGCGGCCGTCGACAAGCTTGATATGATGTAGGTCATTGGAATAACATATAAAAAACCCGCGGGTCCGGCGATTTGGCCGATCGCGCCGCCGGCCCCATGCTGCCGACGTGCCGAAACATCGGGCGCGAGAGGATGGATGATGGCTTTTCCCACCTGTGATGGTCCCCGCTTCGCCCGCCGCACCGTCGTGCCGGCGGGCGCGGGCGATGCCCGTTGCGCCATGCTCGCGCAGCCGGGCAGTTTCCGCTTCTGATGATGCAACCGAACGAAATCGGGAGAGACGAGATGGCGACCCTACCCATGACCGATGCCGCGCAGGACGCGCCACCGACGACCAACATGCGGCTGAAATCGATTATCGGCGGATCGACCGGCAATCTGGTCGAATGGTTCGACTGGTACGTCTATGCCGCCTTCACGCTCTATTTCGCGCCGCACTTCTTCCCCAGCGGCAATCAGACCGCGCAGTTGCTGAGCGCCGCAGCGGTGTTCGCCGTCGGCTTCGTGATGCGGCCGATCGGTGCGTGGGTAATGGGCGTCTATTCCGATCGCCACGGCCGGAAGGCGGGGCTGACGCTGTCGGTCACGCTGATGTGTGCCGGCTCGCTCATCATCGCGCTGACTCCCGGCTATGCCACGATCGGCGTCGCCGCGCCGGCGCTGCTGGTGATCGCGCGGTTGATGCAGGGACTGTCGGTGGGCGGCGAATATGGCGCCAGCGCGACCTATCTGTCGGAAATGGCGGGCAAGGACCGGCGCGGCTTCTTCTCGTCGTTCCAATATGTCACGCTGATCTCGGGCCAGCTGCTCGCGATCCTGCTGCTGCTGTTGCTCCAGAACGTGATGAGCAAGCCGGCGCTGGAGGAATGGGGCTGGCGGATCCCGTTCGCGGTCGGCGCGGTGCTCGCCGTCGTCGTCTTCCGCCTGCGCCGCGGGCTGGCCGAGACGCAGAGCTTCAAGAACGTCAGCAAGGGCGATGCGCCGAAATCGGGCTTCCTTGCGCTGCTGCGTCATCATCCGAAAGAAACCGCGCTGGTCATGCTGCTGACCGCGGGCGGTACGCTCGCCTTCTACGCCTATTCGATCTACATGCAGAAGTTCCTGGTCAACACCTCCGGCTTCACCAAGGAAGCCGCGACGCAGATCAATGCCGTGACGCTGTTCGTCTTCATGCTGCTCCAGCCCGTTGCCGGCGCGCTGAGCGACCGGATTGGGCGCAAGCCGTTGATGATCGCGTTCGGCGTGTCGGGGATGCTGTTCACCTATCCGATCTTCACCGCGCTCCAGCATACGCAGGACATGTTCACCGCGGGGCTGCTGGTGATGGCCGCGCTGATCATCGTGACGGGCTATACCTCGATCAACGCGGTGGTGAAGGCGGAGCTGTTCCCCGCGCACATCCGCGCGCTGGGCGTCGCGCTGCCCTATGCGCTGGCCAATACGCTGTTCGGTGGCACCGCCGAATGGGTGGCGCTGAAGTTCAAGTCGTCCGGGTGGGAACAGGGCTTCTACTGGTATGTCACCGCGATGATCGGCGTGTCGCTGATCGTCTATCTGCGGATGCGCGACACGCGGCAGGACAGCCTGATCGCGGAGGATTGAGGGGCTTGGCGCCGTCGTCCGGCATGTCCGGCACGGCGGTGCGTCCCGCGCGCGCCGCACGGTCCGGCCGGATGATCTGTCAGGGAAAAATGGTGCTGCCGGTGAGGATTGAACTCACGACCTCAGCCTTACCAAGGATGCGCTCTACCACTGAGCTACGGCAGCACTCACCACCTTGCGGGCGGGAGCGGGCCTAAGAGACGAGGTAGGGCCGATTGTCAAGCCGGATCGGCGTGGCTAGCGCGAAAAGGATGAGCGATCGGGATGAAGACGCGCGGAACGGGCGGGCGGCGCGGCTCGCGGAGCAGCTGCGCGCCAATCTGAAACGGCGCAAGGCGCAGGCGCGCGCTGCCGCGGCGCAGGACGGTCCCCCGCCCGGCGACGGCGAGCAGCCGGTCAGCGCGTCGCCGCGGCGTAATGACCCAGCGTGAAGGCGGCGGCGATCCCCTGCCACGCGCCCAGCGAGGCGGCGCCCAGCGCCCCGAAAAGTCCCGCGACGATCAGCGTACGACGGGCGAACACCTTGATGTGAGCCATGCCAGATCCTCCCCACCCAGCGCCGGCGCCAATTCGTCGGCGACGCGGGCGTGATAAGCATTGAGCCACATCAGTTCGGCTTCCGTCAATAGGGCCGGATCGATCAGATCGCGGTCGATCGGCGCCAGCGTCAACGTCTCGAACGCCAGCATCGTCGCTTCGCCGCCAGGCAGGTCGCGCTCGACCACCAGCAACAGATTCTCGATGCGGATGCCGAAGTCGCCCGCCTTGTAATATCCCGGCTCGTTCGAGAGGATCATGCCGGGCAGCAGCGGTTCGGACGGGCCGGTGCCGCCATAGCTGGGCTTGGCGATCCGCGCCGGCCCTTCGTGCACCGACAGGAAGCTGCCGACGCCGTGGCCGGTGCCGTGCGCGAAATCGAGCCCCGCCTGCCACAGCGGCAGCCGCGCCAGCGCGTCGAGCTGCCCGCCGGTCGTCCCGCGCGGAAACACCGCGGTGGCCAGCGCGATATGCCCCTTCAGCACGCGGGTGAAGCGATCGCGCATCTCCGCGGTGGGGGCGCCGATCGGCACGACGCGGGTCACGTCGGTGGTGCCGTCCTGATACTGTCCCCCCGAATCGATCAGGTAGAGCTGGCCCGGCGCGATCGCGAGGTTCGATTCCTCGGTCACATGGTAGTGCGGGATCGCGCCGTGCGGCCCGGTCGCGGAAATGGCGTCGAACGACAGATCCCTGAGCACCCCGGTTTCGGCACGGAAACGGTGGAGCTGCGCCGCCGCGGACAATTCGGTCTGCCCGCCCTTGGGCGCCTCCGCCGCGATCCAGCGCAGGAACCGCGTCAGCGCCGCGCCGTCGCGGATCGAGGCGGCGCGGTGGCCGGCGATCTCGACCGGGTTCTTGGTCGCCTTGGCCACGATCACCGGATCGCGCAGCGGCAGGACGGTGCCGCCGCCCTGCTCCACCGCCTGCGCGATCGCCGCCACGGAAAAGGCCGGGTCGATCGCGACGCGCTTGCCCGACAGGCCCGCCAACGCCGCGGCGAAGGCGGCGCGATCATGGACGCGGACGGCGTTGCCCAGATGCTCGGCGACCGGCGGCGTCACCTTGTCGGGGGAAACGAACAGGTCGGCGGTGCCGTCCGCATGGACGATCGTATAGGCGAGCGCGACCGGGGTGCGCTCAACGTCCGCGCCGCGCACGTTGAGCAGCCAGGCGATCGAATCGAGTGCGGCGATCACCGTCGCATCGGCGCCCGCGCTGCCCAGCCAGTCCGCGACATCGGCGCGCTTGGCCGCCGAGGATCGTCCGGCGACCGCATCGGGCTGCACCGTCATCACCGCATCGGACGGGGCGGGGCGGTCGGGCCACACCGCGTCGACCGGGTTGGCCTCCACTGCGACCAATTCGGCCCCGGCGGCCGCCAGCGCGGCGCGCGCCTCCTCCACCCAGGCGGCGGTGTGCAGCCACGGATCGTAGCCGACCCGCGCGCCGGCCGGGGCATGGTCGCGCAGCCAGGCGGCGATGCTGGTGTCCGGGACGCCGACGAACTGCCAGTCGTCGACGGATACCTGTTCGCGCACCTGCAGCGTATAGCGCCCGTCGGTGAAGATCGCGGCCTCCGCCGACAGCACCACCGCGGCGCCCGCCGACCCCTGGAACCCCGTCAGCCACGCCAGCCGCTGGGCATAGGCGCCGACATATTCGCTCATATGCTCGTCGGTCAGCGGCACGACGAAACCGTCGAGGCGCATCTGCGACAATTGTTCGCGAAGCGCGGCGAGGCGGGCGGAATGGGTCGACATGGAAGGTCCGTTGATAAGGGGTGCCCGGCGTCGTGGCACAACCGCTTCGCCGCGACCAGCCTTGACCCGGTCGCGCGGGGTGTCATCATGTCGTCACGCCGATGGGCGACATGCCCCGGCACGAAAGCGGAAAGGGGGACGTCGAAGCGTGTTCCATCCCGATCTGATCCGGCATCCGGACAGTTGCCCCACGTTGGTGCTGAACGCCGATTATACGCCCTTGTCCTATTACCCGCTGAGCATCTGGCCGTGGCAGACCGCGGTGAAGGCGGTGTTCCTGGACCGTGTCGACATCGTCGCGCATTACGAGCGCGAGGTGCGCAGCCCGACGCAGACGATGCGCCTGCCGTCGGTGATCGCGCTGAAGCAGTTCGTGCGGCCGTCGCAATTCCCCGCCTTCACGCGGTTCAACCTGTTCCTGCGCGACACCTTCGCCTGCCAATATTGCGGCAGCACCAAGCGTGAGCTGACGTTCGACCATGTCATCCCGCGGGCGCAGGGCGGGCGGACGACCTGGGAGAATGTCGTCACCGCGTGCGCGCCGTGCAACCTGAAGAAGGGCGGGCGTACCCCGCGACAGGCGGGCATGCCGCTGGCGATCGAGCCGATCCGCCCGACCAGCTGGCACCTCCAGGAACACGGCCGGCGCTTCCCGCCGAATTATCTGCACGAAACATGGCACGACTGGCTCTATTGGGATGTTGAGCTGGAAGCGTAACGACGGAGCCGGGACAAGCATGCGCACGACATTGGTGGTGGTAGCCGGCGCGATCGCGCTGGCCGCCTGTTCCGGCACGAGCGAGGAGCAGAAGGCGCTGGAGAACGGCGCGCTCGACAATTACGTCCCGCCCTTCGTGATGTCGCGGCTGGATTTCGGCGGGGTAGTGGAGCGGCGGTTCCGGCGCCTGGACGTCAACAACGACGACAAGCTGACCCGCAACGAACTGCCGAAGCGGCTGCAAGACCGGTTCGACGAGATCGACGCGAACCGAAACGGCGCAATCTCGAACGAGGAATGGAGCCGCTGGATGATGGCGCGGTTCGACCGGCAGGATGCCAACCACGACGGCACGGTGACCAGCGACGAGCGCGAGCGGGCGCGCGAGCAGCACGAAACCGACCTGCCGACCCCCGCGGACGAGCCGGCGAGCAACACCGCCGCGTCGAAGGCGGGTTGACCGCGGCGCTGGTGCAGCGCAGCAAAGGCGCCATGGCCACGCTTCCCCCGATCACCAACAATCCCGATGTCCGCTATCTGGGCCGCGTCCTGGGCGACGTGATCCGCGCGTATGGCGGGGAAAAGCTCTACGAGCGGACCGAGGCGATCCGCTCGGCATCGGTGGAGCGGCATCGCGGTAACCACCAGGCATCGCCCGATGCGGAACTGGGGACGCTCGACCTGGACGAGACGCTCGATTTCGTGCGCGGGTTCATGCTGTTCTCGATGCTCGCCAACCTGGCCGAGGACCGGCAGGGCATCGCCGCGGAGGAGGGGGCCGACCTGGCCGCCGCGCTCGACCGGCTGGCGCGCGAGGGGATCGGGCGCGAGGCGGTGGCCGCGCTGCTCGACGATGCGCTGATCGCCCCGGTGCTGACCGCGCACCCCACCGAGGTGCGGCGCAAGAGCATGATCGACCACCGCAACCGCATCGCCCAGTTGATGGCGCTGCGCGATCGCGGGATCGACACGACGCCCGACGGCGACCGGGTGGACGAGGCGATCGTGCGCCAGGTCGCGCTGCTGTGGCAGACGCGCGTGCTGCGGCGCGAGCGGCTGTACGTCGTCGACGAGGTGGACACCGCGCTGAGCTATCTGCGCGAGGTGTTCCTGCCGGTGATCCCGGCGCTGTACCAAAGGTGGGACCGCGCGATGGGCGAGCGCGTGCCGTCGTTCCTGAAGCCGGGCAGCTGGATCGGCGGCGACCGCGACGGCAACCCGTTCGTGACCGCCGATTCGCTGCGCACCGCACTGGCGAAGGCGGCGCAGGCGGTGCTGGGCTTCTACATGGACCAACTGCACGCGATGGGAGCGGAACTGTCGATCTCAGCGCACCATGCGGTGGTCGACGAGGGCGTGCTGGCGCTGGCCGAGGCGAGCGGCGACACCGCCGAGAGCCGTAGCGACGAGCCGTATCGCCGCGCGCTGTCGGGGATCTACGCGCGTGTCGCGGCGACGTACCGCGCGATCACCGGGCAGGCGCCGCCGCGGCCGGGGCATCTGACCGGCGAACCCTATCCCGATCCGGCCGCGCTGCGCGCCGATGTGGTGACACTGGCGCGGCCGCTGTCGGACAATGGCGACGGCCTGCTGGGCACCGGCGGCGCGCTGGGGCGGCTGATCCGCGCGGTCGAGGTGTTCGGCTTCCACCTCGCCACGCTGGACCTGCGGCAGAACAGCGCGGTGCATGAGCGCGTGGTGGCGGAAATGCTGGCCAAGGCCGGCGTCTGCGACGATTACGCCGCGCTGGGCGAGGATGCGCGCGTCATGCTGCTGCGCCAGGAACTGGCCACCGCGCGCCCGCTGACCAGCCCGTTCGCCGATTATTCGGAGGAGACCGCGTCCGAACTGGCGATCGTCCGCGCGGCGGCGGCGGCGCATGCCACCTACGGCGCGGCATGCATCCGCCAGTATATCGTGTCGATGACCAAGTCAGTGTCGGACCTGCTGGAGGTCCACCTGCTCCTGAAGGAAGTCGGCCTGTACCGACCCGGCAACGGCCATCCGGCGACCGCGGCGATCATGGCGGTGCCGCTGTTCGAGACGATCGAGGATCTGGAGGCGGCGCCGGCGATCATGACCGAGTGGTTCGCGATTCCGGAGGTGCGCGCGATCGCCACCGCGCGCGGCCACCAGGAAGTGATGATCGGTTATTCCGACAGCAACAAGGACGGCGGATACCTGACGTCCACCTGGCAATTGTCGAAGGCGTCGACCGCGCTGAAGCCGGTGTTCGATGCGGTCGGCGTCGGGATGCAACTGTTCCACGGGCGCGGCGGCGCGGTGGGGCGCGGCGGCGGTTCCAGCTTCGCCGCGATCCGCGCGCAACCGCCGGGCACGGTGCAGGGCCGCATCCGCATCACCGAACAGGGCGAAGTGATCGCGGGCAAATACGGCACGCGCGAAAGCGCGACGACCAACCTGGAGGCGATGGCGTCGGCGACGCTGCTGGCCAGCCTGGAGCCGGCGCAGCTGTCGAACGGCGAGAATGCGACGTTCGGCGCGGCGATGGATGCACTGTCCGATGCGGCGTTCCACGCCTATCGCGGGCTGGTGTACGGGACCGAGGGGTTCCGCACCTTCTTCCGCCAGATGACGCCGATCGCCGAGATCGCGGGGCTGAAGATCGGCAGCCGCCCGGCCAGCCGCAAGCAATCCGACGCGATCGAGGACCTGCGCGCGATCCCGTGGGTGTTCAGCTGGGCGCAGGCGCGCGTCATGCTGCCGGGCTGGTACGGCGTGGGGCAGGCGATCGCGGCGTTCGAGGACCGCGGGCTGTTGCGCGAGATGGCGCAGGGCTGGCCGCTGTTCGCCGCGACGCTGGCCAACATGGAGATGGTGCTCGCCAAGTCCGACATGGGGATCGCCGGGCGCTATGCCGGGCTGGTCGAAGACACGGCATTGCGCGACGCGGTGTTCGGCCGCATCCATGACGGCTGGCAGCAGACGCACGACGGGCTGCTGGACGTGACCGGGCAGGCGCATCTGCTGGAACGGCACCCGGCACTGGATGCGTCGATCCGGCTGCGCCTGCCCTATATCGAGCCGCTGAACCTGTTGCAGATCGAGCTGATGAAGCGCCACCGCGCGGGCGAGGATGACGAGCGCGTGCGGCAGGGCATCCTGTTGTCGATCAATGCGATCGCGACCGCGTTGCGCAATTCAGGCTGACCGGCGCGGCGGGGTCGATCGCCGGCCGCGAATGTTGCGAATGTTGAGCCGCTGGCGCGGTGATTCGTCGCGCGTGCGGCGCCGGGGCGGCGCGTGGGTGGCGCGTCGCGGTAGCGCGGGTGTGGCGTGCTCGTCTGAAAGCGCAGGCGGCAGGCCTGACGGAGGAAGCCGCTCCAGGACCGATCAACATTCGCCTCCGTTCGTCCCTAGGAGCCGTCGAACTTGTCGGAACGGCGTTTCGCAGGATGTTTCGAGACGAGGCTTCGGCAGGCTCAGCCTCTCCTCGGCACGAACGGAGGGGGGAAGGGCGATCCGGCCCGGGATGGTTCTTCGTCGCGGCCCCGCCGCGGGCGGGCAGGTCGCTGGTCGGGGGATCGACGCTGGGAAGGAGCGTCGCGACCATGGCAGAGGCGGGGCGTGTAGGACAGCCCGCGCCGGCGGCGGGGATCGGCCCGCGGCCCGGCATTGCATCCGGCAAGTGACGCGATAGGCTGTCGGCGGACAAGGCGCCGGTCGACCGGCGCGGACAGGGGAGGACAGGGGGATGCGCGGATTGCGTGTGCTGCTGGTCGCGGCGTGGCTGGCGCTGGCCGGCTATACCGGGATGGTCGTGGCGCGGCATGGCATGGACCTGCTGCCGATATTCCTCGGCGATATCGCGCGCGGTGGCTGGCCGGGGCAGTTCAATGCCGACTTCCTGTGTTTCCTGACGCTGTCGGCGCTGTGGACCGCTTGGCGGAACCGCTTCTCGCCGGGCGGAATGGCGCTGGGCGTCGTGGCGTTCTTCGGCGGGGCGGGGTTCCTGCTGCCGTATCTGCTGTTCCTGAGCGTGCGGGCGCGCGGCGATGTGGCGGCGATGCTGACCGGGCGCGCGCGGGGATAGCGCCCGCTATTGCCCGACGAAGGTGCGCGACAGGCCGTGGTACAGCTTTTCACGGCAGACCCAGCGGCTGGCGGCGTCGGCGATGAAGGCGGTGGCGAACATCGGCAGCATCAGCCCGCGGCTGGCGGTAGTTTCGGACAGGATGATGACCGCGGTCAGCGGCGCGCGCACCACGCCCGCGAAATAGCCGACCATCCCCAGGATGACGACCGCGGAGGCCGGATCGGACGGGAACAGTTCGCGCAGCAGGTTGCCCACCCCCGCACCGACCGCGAGCGAGGGGGCGAAGATGCCCCCCGGCAGCCCCGCGACCGCGGTGGCGAGCGTCGCGGCGAACTTGGCGGGGCCGAACCACAAGGGTGCATCGACGCCGGTGATCATCGCGCGCGCCGCCGAATAGCCGGTGCCCCAGGTCAGCCCGGTGGCGACGCCCAGCACCGCGACGACGGTGCCGCAGCCCCCGGCGAACAGCAGCGGATGCGCGCGCGCCCATCGCGACAGGCGATGGCCGCCATTGGCCATCCCCAGCATCAGCCGCGCGAACAATCCGCCGGCGATGCCGCCCGCGACCCCCGCGACCGGCGCGACCACCAATGCCGACAGGATCGGCATATGCGCGCCGATCAGCCCGAAATAGACATAGTCGCCCTGTACCGACTGCGCGACCATGCCGGCGATGACGATCGCCGACAGGACCAGCAAGGTGACCCGCTGTTCATAGGCGGAGGCCAGTTCCTCGATCGCGAACAGCAGCCCGGCAAGCGGGGTGTTGAACGCCGCCGCGACGCCCGCCGCGCCGCCCGCGATCACCACCGGCATCCGCAGCGGCACGCGCAGCAGCCGGTGGCTGAAGCCCATCACCGCGGCGGCGAGCTGGACCGTCGGCCCCTCGCGGCCGACGGAGGCGCCCCCCGCGACCGCCCCGAGCGTCAGCACCGCCTTCACTGACACGGTGCGCGGGGAGATCAGCGAGCGGGTGGCGCCCTGCGGATCCTCGCTGGCGGCGATCACCTGCGGGATGCCCGATCCGCGTGCCAGCGGGGCGAGGCGACGGGTCAGCCACGCGAGCGCGACGAACAGCAGCGGGGTGACGACCAGCGGGGCGTAGCGATGGGCGCGCGCCTGGGTCGCGAAGAAGGCGCCCGCCGCATCCGAGGCGGCGGCGAACAAGGTGGCGACCAGCCCGACCGCGACCGCGCCGGTCAGGATCGCCAGCCGGGTGCGGAAGCGGACCGAGCGCGGCCCGGTGGCGCGCATCAGCGCCAGATAGCGGGCGCGCGTCCAGCGGCGCGGGGGGCGGGGGCGGGTTGCGTCGGTCATGCGTCAGGCCGGCATAGCGGGAACGGGCCGGTCATCCCTCCAGGCTTTTCGAGGCCTGTTCGAACAGATCCTTCGATATGTCGGGCGTGGCGACGATCCGCGCGAGTTCGGCGCGCATCCGTTCGGCGCGCACCGGATCGAAGCGGCGCCAGCGGCCGAGCGGGGGCAGCAGCTTCGCCGCGGTCTGCGGGTTGAGCGCGTCGAGCGCGAGCAGCTGGTCGGCGAGCCAGCGATAGCCGTCGCCGCCATCGGCGTGGAAGGCGCGCTGGTTGGCGCCGAACGCACCGATCAGCGCGCGCGCGCGATTGGGGTTGGCGAGCGTGAAATCGGGGTGCTGCGCCAGTTCGTCGACCAGCGCGGGCGTATCCTCCAGCGGCGACAGCGCCTGCGTCTGGAACCATTTGTCGAGCACCAGCGCATTGCCGGCATAGCGATGGTAGAAGACGTCGAGCGCGGCGTCGCGTTCCGCCGAGCGGCCCGCGACCAGCGTGGTCAGCGCGCCGTGGCGGTCGGTCATGTTGTCCGCCGCCTCGAACTGCGCATAGGCGAGCGCGGCGGCATCGGCCGCCCCCGATGCGCAGACATAGCCGAGCGCGACGTTGCGCAGCCGGCGGATGCCCTTGTCCTCCGGCGTATAGGCGAACGGGCGGCGCAGCGCGGGGTCGCAGGCGGCGCGCCAGCGCGCGTCCAGCGCGCGGCCCAGATCGCGGCGCAGCGCCTCGCGCGCCTGGAAGATCGCCTCCGGATCGACGATCGACAATTGGTCGCCGATGAAGCTTTCTGCGGGCAGCAGCACCGCCTCCGCGACGAACGCGCGGTCGAGCGCGGGATCGTCGAGCGTGTCGGCGACCGCGGCGATCACCGCGGCATGATCCGCCTCGCCCTCCACGGTCGCGGCGACGAGCGTGTCGAGCATCAGCTGCTGCATCGCCTCGTACCGGGCGAAGGGATCGTCGTCGTGCCGCGCGAGGAAGGCGAGATCGGCGGCCGAACGGTCGCTGTCGATAACGACGGGCGCGGAGAAGCCGCGGTTGAGCGAGACGACCGGGCGTTCGGTGACCGTCTCGAACGTGATGCTGGCGGCGGCGTCGGACAGGATGACGAGCCGTTCGTCGCCCAGCGGCTGGCCGGTTTCGGCCCCGAACAGCCGCAGCCGCAACGGCAGCACCTGCGGCTGCTTGGCCGTCTGGCCGGGGGTGTCGGGCACCTTCTGCGCCAGATGCAGCGTGGCGCGGCCGCTGCCGGGCTGGTGATCGAGCGTGGCGGAGACGCGCGGGGTGCCGGCCTGGCTGTACCACAGGCGGAAGCGCGTGAGGTCGACGCCGCCGGCCTCCTCCATGCAGGCCACGAAATCCTCGCACGTGGCGGCGGTGCCGTCGAACCGGTCGAAATAGAGATCGGTGGCGGCGCGGAAGCGTTCGGGACCGAGGATCGTGGCCATCATGCGGATCAGCTCCGCCCCCTTGTTGTAGATGGTGGCGGTGTAGAAATTGCCGATCTCGATATAGCTTTCGGGGCGGACCGGATGCGCCAGCGGGCCGGCATCCTCCGGGAATTGCGCGGCGCGCAGCCCGCGCACATCCTCGATCCGCTTGACCGCGGGCGATCCCTGGTCGGCGGAGAAGCCTTGATCGCGATAGACGGTGAAGCCTTCCTTCAGGCTCAGCTGGAACCAGTCGCGGCAGGTGACGCGGTTGCCCGACCAGTTGTGGAAATATTCGTGCGCCACCACCGCGGCGATCGCGTCATAATCCCAGTCGGTGGCGGTATCCGGGTCGGCGAGGATGTAGCGGCTGTTGAAGATGTTCAGCCCCTTGTTCTCCATCGCGCCGAAGTTGAAATCGTCGACCGCGACGATGTTGAACACGTCGAGATCGTATTCGCGGCCATAGACCCGCTCGTCCCACGCCATTGCCAGTTGCAGCGCATGGAGCGCGTGGCCGGTGCGCGCCAGATCGGCGGCGCGCACCCAGATGCCCAGTTCGACGACGCGCCCCGAGCGGGTGGTGAAGGTGCCGCGATTGACCGCCAGGTCGCCCGCCACCAGCGCGAACAGGTACGACGGCTTGGGATAGGGATCGTGCCATTCGGCCCAGTGGGTGCCGTCCGCGCCGTCGCCCGCCGCGACCGGATCACCATTGGCGAGCAGCACCGGGAAGCGCGCCTTGTCCGCGGTCATCCGCACGCGATAGGTCGACAGCACGTCGGGGCGATCGGGGAACCAGGTGATGCGGCGGAAGCCCTCCGCCTCGCATTGCGTGCACAGGATCCCGCCCGAGGCGTAGAGGCCCATCAGTTGGGTGTTGCGATCGGGCGCGATCTCCACCTCCGTCTCGACCACATGCGCGTCGCCGGGCAGCGCGAGCACCAGCTGTTCGCCCACGATCCGCCAGTCGTTGACCGCGATGCCGTCGACCCGCACCGCCAGCGGCACCTGCCCCGCGCCGTCCAGCCGCAGCGGTTCGTCGTGCGCGCCGGCACGCACCACCTCCAGCCGGGCATGGACGCGCGTGGCGAGCGGATCGAGCGCGACATCGAGCGCCACCTGCGGCACCTTCCAGGCGGGTGGGGCATAGTCGCTGCGCCGTGTCACCACGGG
>NZ_LSJO01000039.1:0-7139 GCF_001556735.1 Sphingomonas sp. CCH9-F2
GGGGTGTCCTGGCCCCGCCTGCGCGTACAGCCACGCCAGCCGCGCGTCGGGGTCCGACGCAAAGCCCGGCTCGGTGCGCAGCTTCGCGTCGAACGCTGCCTTGATCGACGGATCGGTCGCCAGCAGGCGCTCGCCCAGCGCGGCGAGCACGAAGGCGTCGGTGTTCGGCGCCGGCGCCAGCATTTCCGGGAAGAACCCCCAGGCCAGAAACGAATCCTGGCTCTCCGGCTCCAGCAGCGACGCCGCGAGCAGCCCGAGCGGCTGGTCGGCGGGCACGCGAACGCTGCCGGCCGGCAAGACGTCGCTCGTCTCGTGGTGTTCGAACCGGGCGGTGATCGGGTAGCGTCCCTCGATCGGTTGCGACATCTTCGGGTCGATCAGGCGGACATGGTCGAGCGTGCGGGTTTGCGGCGTGCGGATCGTCTCGAAGCGGATGCCGTGCAGGCGCAGCCGCTCGATGATCTCGGTCTGCTCACGCGGCACCCACCACGCCTTGGGAAGACGGACGCTCTCGCTGGGTGTCTGGCCGATGATCGGCATCCGGAACGTGATGGGCCTGCCCAGCCAGCGCTGTTCCTCCCGACCGGAGGCGGGGGAGCGATAGGTGTCGAACGCCACGCCCTTGAAATCCTCGATCCATCCGATCGGGGTCGCGGCGGGCTTCCACCGGGTCAGCAGTTCGGTCGGGCGGCTCGCCCGATCGGTCGCCTTGGCGGCGATGATGCGCGCGGCGTCGCTCGCGGCGATCTTGAGCGCAGCTTCCAGCAGCACATAGGTGCCCAGCACGCGCTGGCGATAGGGCTTGAGCATGTGGTTCTCGACCAGCACGGTCGGCATGCCGATGAAGTCGCCATAGCCGGTCGAGTAGCGTGGCCCCTCGGGGCTGTAGCGGATGCCCTTCTCGGGATGCCGGGTGTCGATCGGGCTGGGATAGATGATCGGGGTGTGGCCCGCGGCGGTCAGGGCGCCGGATACCGCCGGGCCGAAGCGGTTCTCCAGCCAGTCGGCGGTCGCCCGGTGGCGGGCATATGTGCCCCATCCGGGATAGGTGAAGGTCACGTCATACTGCATGTCGAAGCCTTCGCTGACATGGCAGTCGATGTAGAGGATGGGATCGAGCGCACGGATGAGGCCGATCATCGCCCGCGATTCCGGCGCGTCCAGCTTGGCGTAATCCCGGTTGAGGTCGATGTTGCGCGCGTTGGCGTCGCGCCCCTTGTTGGCGGGGCCGCGGATGTGCGGGAAATTGTACGCGCTCATCTGTTCGTGGCCGTCGATGTTGTAGATCGGCACGAAGACCAGATCGACCTGGTCGAGCAGATTGTCCTTCCCGCGCAGCGCGATGTCGCGCAGCAGCATCAATCCCGCGTCCTTGCCGTCGATCTCGCCCGCATGGATGCCGCCCTGTATCAGCACCACCGGCTTGTCCGCGCCGCCCTTGCTGGCGCGGACGTAGATCATCTCGCGCCCCTCGGCGGTGCGGCCGAACGACCGCATGGTGACGAGCGGCGATGCCGCCGCGAGGCGCTCCAGCCAGGCCCGCACCTCGGCGTAGCGCGGCGTCGTCGTGAACCCCGCCGCCTCTGCCGGGGTGATCCACGGGTCGTTCGCCGGCACGATCAGCCGCTCGCTCGCCCCCGACCAGGGCAGGGCGGGGGGAAGGATGGCGGACAGCGGCGGCACCGGCTGCGCCGGCGCGGGAACAGCGGCGAGCAAGGCGATGCCGGCGGCGGCACGGGTGGTCGAACGCATCGGATGTCCCCGCTTCACAACTTGGCGCGCAGGCCGATCGTCGCCGTCCGTGGGGCGCCCGGCTGCACCCAGACCGGCGAATAGCTGTTGGCGTACCAATGTTCGTCGAACAGGTTGGTGACCGAGCCGAACAGTTCCAGGTTCGGCATCAGGTCGACCTGACCGAACACCCGCGCCAGGGTATGCGCCGGCAGCTCGAAATCGGTGCCGGTCTCGCCGTTGCGCTTGCTGACATACTGGATGCCGCCCCCCAGCAGCGCGGCGCGCTCGCCGATCGTGAAGCGCTTCGCCGCCTGCACGTTCAGATTGTGCGCGGGAATGTTGATCAGCGGGTCGCCGGGCTCGATCTGGAACGAGAAATTGGGATCGAGCACGCGCGAACGCGCCTCCGCATCGGTGTAGGCGTAGCTGAGCAGCACGTCGACGTCGCCCGGCAGCTTTCCGTTGATGTCCAGCTCGACGCCGCGGCTGCGCGCCTTGCCGATCGCGACCGAGAAGCCGGGGTTGAGCGTGTCGGTGGCGAGCACGTTGGACTTGTCGAGCTGATAGACGGCCAGCGTGCCGTTCAGCCGTCCGCCCAGCGCGCTCAGCTTCACGCCAGCCTCGATCGACGTGCTCGTCTCCGGCTCGAAGACACTTCCGTCGGCCCCGGCGCCGATATTGGCGCGATACCCTTCGCCATAGGTCGCGTAGAGCGACAGCGGCTTGCTCAGTTCGTAGACGATGCCGGCCTGCGGGCTGAACCGGCTGCGCTTGCGGCGGCCGAGCACGCGCGTCAGCCGGTCGTCGACGCGCAGCAGGAAATCGTCGAAGCGACCGCCGACGCGCACCTGCAACCGGTCGGTCAGGCTGATCTGGTCCTGAATGTACGCCCCCATCGTGCGCTGCACATCCAGGCGGTTGGTGATCGGCGCGGTCGCCGGAACCGGGTAGCGGCCATATACCGGGTTCTGCAGGTCCAGCACATAGCCTGCCCGATCGGTCGTCGCCGGCGTCACGACCGGTCCGCGATACCTGCTGAACAACTGGTCGGTGTCGAAATAGTCGTAGTCGCCGCCGATCAGGACGCGGTGGCGCAGCGTACCGGTCTCGAACTCGCCCGCGATCTCGGCGCGCAGCACGCTGTGTTCGGAGCTGTAGCGCCGGGTGCGCCGCTGCCGCGACAGCGACCGGCCGTCGATGAACAGCTTCTGCCGCGCGCGCGCCGTCTCCGCGTCCGACGACGCGCCGGTCAGCTGCGTGTCGCGGTGACTGGCGCCGAGCAGCAGGCTCCAGCGATCGGCAAAGTCGTGTTGCACGCGCAGCTGGTGCCCGGTCGCGCGCGCCACCGTGTCGCCGTCGCTCGGCTCGCCCAGAAACCGCGACCGCGGCACGGTGTCGAAATTGCCGTTCAGCACCACGATCCCCCGGTCGAACGGTACCTCGACGCGCGTCCATTCGAAATCGTAGGTGATGCGCGTGTCATCGCCGATGCCCAGGCCGATCGACGGCAGGAAACCCCAGCGCTTCTGCTCGACCGTGTCGCGGAACGTGTCGCCGCTTTCCGCATAGCCGATCAGCCGGGCGGTCAGGTTGCCGGTCAGGGCGACATTGGCGTCACCCTCCGCGCGCACCGTATCGAAGCTGCGATACTGGAGCGAGGCGGTGCCGAAGGTGCGGCCGAGTTCCGCCTGCTTGGTGACAAGGTTGATCGAGCCGCCCGGTTCGCCGCGCCCGAGCACCGCCGCTGCGGGACCCTTCAGCACCTCGACCCGCTCGATGCCGGCGACATCGCGCTGCCCGCTGAAGCCGCGTCCGGCGTTGAAGCCGTTGACGAGGTAGCCGCTGGGCAGATTCTCATCGCCCGCAAAGCCGCGCACGGCGAAACTGTCCCACAGCCCGCCCAGCGTATTCTGCCGCACGACGGAGGCGTTGAGATCGAGCGCGTCGGTAAGGCGCAGGATGTTGTTCTCCTCGATCACCGCCTCGTCGATGACCGCGATCGCCTGCGGGATCTCGCGTACCGCGAAGTTGCCGCGATACGACTGGCGCACGCCGGTGACGGTGATCGCCTCGCGTCCCTCTTCGACGGACACATCATCGTCGGCCTCGGCCATCGCGGGCGAACAGGCCATGGCGATGGCGAGCGGGATGATGCTGCCCATGGCGGCAGCGCGCGTAGTGAAGCGCACGTGAACGATTCCTCCTGATCGGATGGCCGCGCATCGGCGTTGCGCGGCCGTATTGTCTGGCGCTCCATGCAGTCACGCCATGCAAGCGTCAATGAGATGATGTTTTGTTACATTCCGTGGCCGCTGCCCTGCCTCCCGGCTCCCGGCGTCACGCCGGCCCAGGCGCCGGCCGGCATGTCAAATGAACATTATATCATGAAGTCGACAGCTTCGGGACAGCCGCATCCGTGTCGAAGGGGGCGGTGACCAAGCGGCAACCCCAGATGATTCGCCGCCCGGTGACGATGACCTGGGTCGTGTGGCTGGCGCTGTGTGCGCTGATCTTCAACGGCGTCGCCTTCGGCGCGCATCGTCATCCGCTGCCCGCTGCCCCTGTCGTGACCAGCGGGGACGTGCTGCACGTCGCCACCAGCGACGAAGGCGCCTGCGCGCTGTGTTTCGCCGCGGCGATCCTCGAGCCGTACCTGCCGCCGTTCGCCACCGCTGTCATCGCCCCGCGGCAGCGCGATGAAAGCACGATCATCGTCGCCGCCGCCTACGACCGACCGGCCACGCGCGCGCATATCTGGCGCAGCCGCGCGCCACCCGCGCCGTCTCCGACCTGACGCAATCCCCTCATCGCCACCCGATCCGCCCGCGGACGAGGAGCGGCGCTACGTTCGGAGTTTATCATGCGATTCTTCCTCTTCACCGGCGCGGCCTTCGCTGCGCTCGCTCCTGCCTGCGTCCATGCGCAGCGGGCGCCCTCGACCGACCCTGCCGCATCCACCCGGCCGGTCACCCCGGTCGACACCAGCCGCGATATCGTCGTCACCGCCTCCCCGATCGGGCACGAGCGGGACGACACGCCCGCGATCGTCGCCAAGGTGGATGCGGAGGACATCCTGCGGAGCGGCGGTGCCAGCATCGCCGACGCGCTGTCGCACGTGCCCGGCATTTCGGCGACGGGCTTTGCCACCGGCGCCAGCCGCCCGATCATCCGCGGCATGGACGCCACCCGCGTCCGCATCCTGGAGGACGGGACCAGTTCGTCCGACGTGTCCGACATCGGCCCGGATCACGGCATCCCGATCGATCCGCTGGCGGCACGCAGCATCGAAGTGGTGCGCGGTGCGGGCACGCTGCGCTATGGCAGCCAGGCGATCGGCGGCGTCGTCAACATCCTCAACAATCGCGTGCCGACGACCCTGTCCGACAAGCCGCTGTCGGCCGAATTCGACGGCACCTACGGCACCGTGTCCGATCTCTACCAGGGCGCCGCGCTGGTCGATGCGAACGTCGGCAATGTCGCGCTGCACGCCGACGGCTTCGGCCGCCATGCGGGCGATTACGACACCCCGCTCGGCGTTCAGCAGAATTCGTTCTTCCGCGGCTATGGCGGCGCGCTGGGCGGGTCATACTTCTTCGGCAACGACAACGACAGCCATGTCGGCGCCGCGATCACGCAGTACAATACCAAATACGGCATCCCCAGCGACACGACCTTCATCGACATGCGCCAGACCAAGGTGATGACGCGCTCGTCCTTCGCGCTCGGCACCGGGTTGCTCCAGCGGCTGAACCTCGACGGCAGCTATGCCGATTACACGCATGACGAGAAGGAGCCGGACGGCACGATCGACACGACGTTCCGCAACAAGGAATATAACGCGCGCGCCGAACTGCTGTTCAATCGCATCGGCTTCGTCGACAATTCCGCACTGGGCTTCGAGTATCAACACCGCGACTTTTCCGCGATCGGCGAGGACAGCTCCTATCTGTTTCCCGCCACGCAGGAGAGTTTCGCCGGCTATCTGTTCACCGACACGCAGCTGGCCGACCGACTGCATCTGGAAGCGAGCGGCCGCGTCGAGCATGTCCGCCTGACCGGCACGCCGCGCGCGGGCACGTTCGTCACGCCCGAATACACGCCGCTCAGCGGCGCGATCGGCGCGCTGTACGAGGTTTCGCCCGCGATCAAGATCGGCGCGACCTTCTCCAGCACCGGGCGCGCACCCGCGCTGACCGAACTGTTCGCGCGCGGCGGGCACGACGGGCCGAACACGTTCGAGACCGGCGATCCGAACCTGAAGATCGAGCGCGCCAACTCGCTCGAGGGGACGCTGCGGGTTCGCTCGGGCGGGTTCCGCTTCGACGGCAGCGTCTACAGCAGCTGGTTCCGCAACTACATCTACGGCGACCTGACCGGCCGCGTTTGCGACGACGATGGCACCTGCGCGATCGGCGGCGACGGCGACCTGCGCGAACTGAACTATCGCCAGCAGGGCGCGCACTTCCGCGGGTTCGAGGCGGAGGCGAGCTATGACCTCGTCCGCACCGAGCACGGCGTCTACCGCTTCAACCTGCTGGGCGACTACACCCGCGCGACGCTTGACGACGGCAGCAACGTGCCGCGCATCCCGCCCTATCGTGTGGGCGGTGGGCTGAACTGGCAGGGCGACAGGCTCGATGCCGGGTTCAACCTGATCTACGCCGGGCGGCAGGACAAATATGGCGCGTTCGACACCCCGACGCCCAGCTATGTCGCGCTCGACGGCCAATTGGCGCTGCGCCCGTTCGCGGCGCATCCCAACGTCGAGCTGGCGCTCGTCGGACAGAATCTGACCAACGATGTCCAGCGGCTCGCCACCGCGCTCAACAAGGACGAAGTCGTCATGCCCGGACGCCGCCTGATGGCGACGTTGAAGATCGGCCTGAACTGAGGAACTCGCTCCGCCTCGCATCGGTGCGCCGGCATCGACGCGAGGCGCCCCGTCGGACCGCTCGCCTTCGGCACAGGGGAGCGGTACGGGTGGACCCGCGCGGCACGTGCCCGCCGATCACGGAAGACGACGACGTCCGCGCCGACAGGCGGATGTGGCAACATCGCCGACGGCGATCGGGGCGCGCCATGGCGCGCGACGCCCTGCTGGCCCGCTACCGCAACGCGCCGATGGGATGCCCGGGTCGCGGGCCAGCAGGTCGGACAGGCCGACGTCGATGGCACGAAGCGGAGGGCGCTGCATCTGCTCGACGCCGCCTCCGCGCGGCCGTTCACATCCGCCGCAATGCCGCGGCGGGGCGTGCGCGCAGCACCGGCAGCGATCCGGCCACCCCGATCGCCATCGTCACCCCGGCCCCCAGCGCCAGCGTCGCCGCCACCACGCCCCAGTCGGGCAGCCAGTCGAACGCGAAGATCTGCGTGACGACGAACCAGCCGCCGCCCACCCCCAGGAT
>NZ_LSJO01000390.1:0-1741 GCF_001556735.1 Sphingomonas sp. CCH9-F2
TGTAACCGCTAAGTAGAAATGACACCGCTCCGCTAGATAGAAAAGGCACACAGTGCCAGCGGGTCGCCGGTGTCATGGCCATCCTCGGCAGCGAGGATGTGCAAGCGATGACGGTGCTGACGATGAGTGTTGCCGAGGTAAGCCGGTTCGACACGCTGATGCGGCTCGACCGCGGTGAGATCAGGGTAGCGGACGCGATGGCGCTGCTGAGCCTTGAGCGTCGACAGATCTACCGGTTGCTGGAGCGAGTTCGGCAGGACGGCGCGGCCGGGCTGATCTCGCGGAAGCGTGGGCGTCCGAGCAACCGGCGCTACGCCGACGCCTTTCGTGACCATGTCATCAGCCTCGTGCGCGAGCAGTATAGCGGGTTCGGGCCGACGCTGGCACGTGAGTATCTGGCCGAGCGGCACGGCATCCGGGTGTCGTGCGAGACGCTGCGGCAGATGATGATGGCAGCGGGGCTGTGGAAGGACCGCGAAGCGCGTCGCCCTCGCCCTTATCAGCCGCGCTACCGGCGAGACTGCCGCGGCGAGCTGATCCAGGTCGACGGGTCCAAACATTGGTGGTTCGAGGACCGGGGCCCGCCATGCACGCTGCTGGTCTATATCGACGATGCGACCAGCGAACTGATGCACCTGGAGATGGTCGAGAGCGAGAGCACCTTCTCGTACATGCGGGCGACGCGGACGTATATCGAGCGCCACGGCAAGCCGGTCGCCTTGTACTCCGACAAGCACAGCGCCTTCCGAAACAACACCGCCTCGGCGAACGGAGACGGCATGACGCATCTCGGGCGGGCGCTGCACGCGCTCAACATCGAGATCATCTGCGCCAATTCGCCGCAGGCCAAGGGCCGTGTCGAGCGCGCCAACGGCACGTTGCAGGACCGGCTGGTCAAGGCGATGCGGTTGGAGGGTATTTCCACCATCGCGGAGGCCAACGCTTTTCTCCCCTCCTACATGGCCCGGCATAACCGCCAGTTCGCCAAGCCGCCGTTCGACCCGCGCGATCTGCACCGCCCGCTGGCACCGCACGAGGACATCGAAGCGGAAATGGTGTGGCGCGAGCAGCGCACAGTGACCGCGGCGCTGACGCTGCACTACAACAAGGCGCTGTTTATCCTGGAGCCGAACCGGACCAGCCAGGCGCTGGTGCGCAAGCGGGTGGATGTCTGCGAGTATCCCGACGGACGTATCGAGATCCGGCACGACGGGCAGGCCTTGCCCTATCGCGTGTTCGACAAGATGCGGCGGGTGAACCAGGCCGCAGTGGTCGACAACAAGCATCTCGACGCGGCGCTGGCGATGGCGCGGCTCCTGCAGGAAGCGGCGCCACACCACCGCAAGCGGAACAACAACGAGCCGGCGCGGACGGCGCAGACTGGCGGCATGTTCGCCGCGTCAGCTGTTTCGACTACATCGAAGGTGGATCGCCGCACGCTGTGCACGCCCAAGCTGAAGCGCGGGCCACGTCTTTCCAACACGGAGCTCGTCGCGCGCGGACTGGCCGAATACGCTGGCTGAGCCCGGGTCACGCCACCCAAGCAACCTGCCTCATGACTGCTGTTCTGGTATGACCGAGCCCGCTGCTGGCGCAGCGGGTCCATCGCCCTTCCCTCGGAACTCACCGCATCAGCGGGGTCAGCGCTGCGCTTGTGGATGGCTCCACACTGCCCCCGCTGCTACCAACGTGTGCCATCTCTATCTGGCGCGGATTGTGTCTTTTCTAACTGGCAGGAACA
>NZ_LSJO01000391.1:0-5218 GCF_001556735.1 Sphingomonas sp. CCH9-F2
ACGCCGCAAATGCTCGAACGGATCGGCGCGGTCCATGGCGCACTGTTCGATCTGTATGCGCGTCCCCCCTATATGACCGCGTTCCAGACCGCGCCTACCGTCGCCCGGATCGCGGCCGACTTCACCCGCCCGGACGCGCCGCGCGTCGACATGCTGGTCGGCCATGACACCAATGTCGCCGCGCTGGCCGCGGTGCTGGGGGTGACGGTGAAGGCGCCCGGCTTCGCGGCGGGCGATCCTTCCCCCGGTGGTGCGCTGGCGGTGGCGCTTGTCCGTGATGCGCATGGCCTGCCGGCTGTCCGCCTGTGGTATCGCAGCCAGAGTGCCGCCGCGATCCGGGCCGCCGCCGACCGCGTGACCTGGACGGCGCTGCCGCTGGCGGGATGCGACGATGGCCCGGCCCATGTCTGTCCGCTGCCGCGCTTCCTTGCCCGGCTGCGCGCGGGGACGGTGGTGGCGGACGGTCTGCAGGGGGAAACGGGATCCGCCGACCCGCCCCGGCTGGGCGTGGCGCCGGTGGGCGAGCGGGGGTGAGCGGCGCGGCGCTGGCGCTGCTGCTGGTCGCGGCGCAGGACGACGGCGCGCTGCTGGCCACCGCCGCCAGCCGGCTGTCGGCGATCCCGGCGGAGCCGCGCACGCCGGGCCGCTACCGCATCGACGGCACGCCGCGGGTGGACGATGACAAGGAACGCGCGCTGGGCACGACCGGCGGGCAATGCCAGGTGGTCGGCGCGCGGATGTGCACCAAGCCGCCGCGGACATGGTGGCGCGGGCAGTTGCCGCGATAAGCGGCTAGCCGAGAATGCGCCGGTAGAGCGCGATATAATCGTCGGCCATCCGGTCGATGCTGAACCGGTCCGCGACCGCGCGGCGGCAGGCGGCGCGGTCGATCGTGTCGGCGCGTTCGATCGCAGCGATCGCGCCGGGCAGGTCGTCGACCAGGAAGCCGGTGACGCCATCCTCGATGATCTCCGGCATCGACCCGCGCCGCGTCGCGATCACCGGGGTGCCGCACGCCATCGCCTCCACCACCGACAGCCCGAACGGCTCGTCGAAGTTGATGAGGTGGAGCAGCGCACGCGCCGCGCCCAGCGCCCGCACCCGCGCCTGCCCGCCGACCGCGCCGTGATAGCGGATGTCGGCATCCAGTTCGGGCGCGACGGCGCGGTCGTGATAGCCCTGGTCCTGTACGATCCCGTACATATCCAGCGCCCGGCCCGATTCCCGCGCGGCGGCGATCGCCTCCGCCGCGCCCTTGTCGGGATGCAGCCGGCCGAAGAACAGCAGGTCGTTGCTGCCGACCGGGTCGAACGCGAAATCGTCCAGCGGGATGCCGTGGTGGATCGTCGCGGCATAGCGCAGCGCCGGGTGCCGGTCGGCGTCGCTGATCGCGACGTAATGGACGCGATCCTGATAGGGCGCGTACATCGGGAGGATGCGGTCGGACGAGAAGCCGTGGATCGTCGTCACCATCGGCGTATCGACCAGCGGGGCGAAGGCGTGCGCGGGGAAATCCGCCTGGTTGTGGATCAGGTCGAACCGGTGGCGTTGCGCGAACAGGTGCGACAAATGGCGATATTCCCACACCTTCGCATCGATCGACGGGTCTTCAGAGTATGGCGCGGGCACCACCCCGTCGAGCGTCGCGGCGGTGACGCTGTCGAGCGTCGCGAACAGCGTCACGTCCACCCCGCGCGCGACCAGCGCCTCGGTCAGCAGGCTGGTGACCAGTTCCCACGGGCCGTAATGGCGCGGCGGCGTGCGCCACGCGATCGGGGCGAGCATGGCGATCTTCATGGGTAGTTGTCCTTTGTCCTTCCTGTCACCCCGGCGAATGCCAGGGTCCAGCGGCGGGCGTGTCGTGTGATGCGGATATGTCGCCATCTGGACCCCGGCCTTCGCCGGGGTGACGGTCAGCGGATGATGATCCCTTCGTCGGCGCGCAAGGTCTCGTGCGCCGAACCGGGCAGGGTGGACAGCAGCGTTTCACCCCTGAACGGCAGCGGTTTCGCCTCATGGCTCAGGTTCAGCGCCACCCGCAGCACCGCGTCGCCGTGGCGGCGTTCATAGGCCAGCACCCCGTCCGCCGCATCCAGCAGGCGGAAGTCGCCCACCGCCAGCGCCGGATGCGCGCGCCGTAATGCCAGCAGCCGGCGGTACAGCGCCAGCATCGATCCGGCGTCGCGTTCCTGCGCGGCGACGTTGCGGGTGCGCCAGTCGGGGTTGAGCGGCAGCCACGGATCGACGGTGCTGAACCCGGCGTGCGGCGTCGCGCCCCACGGCATCGGCGTGCGCGAGCGATCGCGGCCGATGCCGATGCCGGGCTGGCGCAGTTCCTGCGGATCGCGGACACGGTCGGGGGGGATATCGACCTGTCCGATCCCGATCTCGTCGCCCTGATACAGCGTCGGCGTACCGCGCAACGTCAGCAGCAGCATCGCGGCGACGCGCGCCTGCGCCTCGCCGACCCGCGCGGCGATGCGCGGCGCGTCATGGCTGCCGATCACCCAATTGGGCC
Organism: Sphingomonas sp. CCH9-F2; assembly: GCF_001556735.1. Classification (NCBI taxonomy): domain Bacteria; kingdom Pseudomonadati; phylum Pseudomonadota; class Alphaproteobacteria; order Sphingomonadales; family Sphingomonadaceae; genus Sphingomonas; species Sphingomonas sp. CCH9-F2. Next base: position 2,519 of record NZ_LSJO01000391.1, read on the forward strand.
AGCCGTGCGGCGGCAGCGACGCTTCGTAGGCGGCGATCATCGCGCGCAGCCTGGCGGCGTCCCAGCCATTTTCGATCAGCTGGAAATTGAACGGCAGATGCACCTGCGGCCGCTCTGGCGTGCCGTACCAGCGCGCATGGCGATCGTTGGGGAGGAAGATCTCGCCGATCAGCACGCGATCGCCGCCATAGCCGTCGGCGATCGCGCGCATCTCCGCCGCGATCGCATGCGCCTCGGGCTGGTCGGTGGAATGCTGCTGGATCAGCCGGTCGCGCTCGGTGATGCCGGGGCGCCAATAGGGATTGGGCGGGTTGTCGGGGAAGCCCTCCGCCTTCACGATATGCCACAGCACGTCGATGCGGAAACCGTCGACGCCGCGATCGAACCAGAAGCGCAGGACGTCGAACATCGCCGCGCGCAGTTCAGGGTTGCGCCAGTTGAGGTCGGGTTGCTGCTTCAGGAAGGCGTGCAGGTAATATTGCCCGGTCGCCTCGTCCCACTCCCATGCCGGGCCGCCGAAATCGCTGATCCAGTTGTTGGGCGGTCCGCCGTCGGGGGCGGGATCGCGCCAGATATACCAGTCGCGCTTCGCGCTGCGGCGGCTCGACCGGCTGTCGAGGAACCACGGGTGGCGATCCGAGCTGTGGTTGGGGACGAAATCGAGCAGCAGCTTCAGGCCGCGCGCATGAACCGCCGCCAGCAGCCGGTCGAAGGCGGCGAGATCGCCGAACAGCGGATCGACCCCGCAGTAATCGGCGACGTCATAGCCGAAATCGGCCATCGGCGACGGGAAGATCGGCGACAGCCAGATCGCGTCGACCCCCAGCGCGGCGATATGATCCAGCCGGCGTTCGATCCCCGCAAGATCGCCGACCCCGTCGCCATCGCTGTCCTGGAACGAACGCGGATAGACCTGGTACACCGTCCCGCGCCGCCACCACGGCATGTCGTCCCCCACGCCCCTCGTCCTTTCGCTGCGTCGGGGCAGATAACCGCCGAGGCGCGCAAGCGTTCATGTCTGTTGCGTAACATTATGCTTCCTGCCGGGGTGCGGCCCGGAACAAAGCGGTGGCCGTTCCTTTCTGCCTGATGAACGGGAACGGACAGGGGGCACCGCGCGGCGTGGGTTCGGGGCGGCAATCGATCTTCTCGACATTCGGTGCGGAGGCGGAGACGCTGGCCGGGCTGACGTGGTGGATGACCGCGGGGGCGGTGGTGATCTTCACCGCGGTGGCGACGCTGATCGTCATGGCGCTGCGCGCGCGCCGCAACGCGATCACCCACCAGCAGGGGATGCGGCTGGTGCTGTGGGCGGGCGGCATCGTGCCGACGGTGGTCCTGCTGTCGCTGCTGGTGTCCACCCTGCCGCAGATGCGCCCGATCGCGATCGCGATCGCGCCCGGCGACCTGCGCGTGACGGTGGAGGGCGAGCAATTCTGGTGGCGCATCCGCTATCGCCCGCCCGGCGCGGCCGAACTGGTGACCGCGAACGAACTGCGCATCCCCGTCGGCCGGACGGTGGCGCTGGAGCTGGAGGCGGGCGACGTCCTGCACAGTTTCTGGGTGCCGGGGCTGGCGGGCAAGATGGACATGGTGCCCGGCCGCACCAACACCCTGGTGGTGCGCGCGACCCGGGCGGGGCGCTTCCGCGGGCAATGCGCCGAATTCTGCGGGCTGAGCCATGCGCTGATGGCGTTCGACGTGATCGCGATGGAGCCGGCGGCGTTCGATCGCTGGCTGGCCGAACGGCGCGGCCCGGCGCGTGACGGCGCCGCGACCGAAGCAGGCGCGCGCGTGTTCGCGGCCTATGGCTGCGCGGCATGCCATGCGGTGCGCGGCACGAATGCGGCGGGGACGATCGGCCCCGACCTGACGCATATCGGCGCGCGCGCGACGCTGGGCGCGGGCATCCTGCCGATGGATGCCGACCACCTGCGCCGCTTCGTGAAGGATGCGCCGGCGGTGAAGCCGGGCGCGCGGATGCCCGCCTATCCGCACATGACGAACGACGACGCGACCGCGATCGCGCGCTGGCTGGAATCGCTGACATGAGCCTTCACGCACAGGACGATCCACAGCTGCGCGCCGATCAGGAACGGCGGCTGCGCGCGGTGTGGGCGCCGCCGACCGGCTGGTTCGGGCGCTGGGCCGACGTCAACAACAACCGCGTCGGCATCTGGTACACGCTGACCGCCTTCACCTTCATGCTGTTCGCGGGCGTGCTGGCGCTCATCATGCGCACGCAGCTGGCCGCGCCGGGCAACGACCTCGTTTCCGCATCGACGTTCAACCAGCTGTTCACGCTGCACGGCTCGATGATGATGTTCCTGTTCGCGGTGCCGATGTTCGAGGCGGTGGCGGTGATCCTGCTGCCGCAGCTGCTGGGCGCGCGCGACCTGCCGTTCCCGCGGCTGTCGGCGTTCGGTTACTGGAGCTTCCTGATCGGCGGGGTGTTCGTCGGCGGATCGATCTTCTTCAACGTCGCGCCCGACGGCGGCTGGTTCATGTATCCGCCGTTCACGACGCGCACCGACCTGTCCGGGCTGGGCGCCGATATCTGGATGCTGGGCCTCAGCTTCATCGAGGTATCGTCGGTCGCCGCGGCGGTGGAGCTGATCGTCGGCGTGCTCAAGACGCGCCCGCCGGGGATGCGGCTGAACCTGATGCCGCTCTACGCCTGGTACATCCTGGTCGTGGCGG
>NZ_LSJO01000392.1:0-1224 GCF_001556735.1 Sphingomonas sp. CCH9-F2
CGGTGCGCGCGGTCATGGTCGGGCCGCCGTCGAAGATGTCGATGTAGTTTTCGAACGCGAAGCCTTCGTTCTCCAGCATCCGCATCGCGGCGCGCCCCGACGGGTGCGGCAAGCCGATCGCAGCGCGGGCGGTGTCGGACAGCATCGCGGTATAGATCGGATGCTTGGGCATCAGATCGGCGATGAACTGGTGGCCGTTGATGGCGTTGAATTCGTCCGCCTGCTGGAAATTCATTCCGAAGAAGCGGCCAGCCAGTCCGTCCCAGAACGGCGATCCGCCCGCCTCGTCGATCACCCCGCGCAGCTCCGCCAGCACGCGGTCGGCGAAGCGCGCGCGATGGCGGCGGATGAACAGATAGCGGCTGCGCGCCAACAGCAGGCCCAGCCCGCCGGCTCGCTCACCCGGGTGCAGGAAAAGCCCGCCGACCTCGCTCGCGCCCTCCAGATCGGTGGTCAGCGACAGCATCTCGGCGCGGAACGTGCGGTCCAGCTCGCGGCTGTGCTGCGTCAGCGTGCCGATGCGATAGCTGTAGAACGGGTGCTTCTGCCCGACATGGGTGATCAGCTGGCAGGTGCCGCGCACCTCGCGATTGTCGACATTCTCCAGCATCAGCACGAACTGTTCGTCGGCCAGGTCATTGTCGTCGCGCGCGAAGGCGGCGTGGCTGCGCGCCAACTTCGCCGTCAGCGCGCTGCGGTCGGCGGGCAGGTTGGTGAAGCCGCCCCCGGTCAGTTTGGCCATTTCGTACAGGTGCGGCAGGTCGCCGTCATGCGCGGCGCGGACGACGAAGATCATGCCATCGCCCCCGCGGCGATCCGCAGCATCGTGACCGCGGACAGCGCGGCACGCTCGGTCAGGCTGTCGACGATCAGGAATTCCTCCATCGAATGGATGGCGCCCCCGCGGGCGCCCATCGTATCAACCACCGGCACGCCGCACGCGGCGATGTTGTTGCCGTCGCACACGCCGCCGGTGTCGCGCCACGTGATCGTCTGCCCCAGCGCCAATCCGGCCTGCGCGACCAGATCGAACAGCCGCGCCGCACCCGCATCGATCGGCTTGGGCGGGCGGTTGAACCCGCCGTGCACCTCGATCACGACATCGTGATCGGCGCGCGCCTGCGCCACCGTCCCCTCGATCAGCGCGGCGGCGCGGTCGATCTCGTCGCGATCGGCGGGGCGGAAGTTGACGCGCAGCACCGCCAGGTCGGGGACGACGTTGTT
>NZ_LSJO01000393.1:0-10210 GCF_001556735.1 Sphingomonas sp. CCH9-F2
GATGATCACCGGGCGGTCGGGGGCGGGCAAATCCGACCTGGCGCTGCGCCTGATCGACCGCGGCGCGGAGCTGGTGTCCGACGATTACACCGTGCTGACCGCCAGCGACGGGGTGCTGACCGCCGCCGCCCCTGCGACGATCGCGGGGCGGATGGAGGTGCGCGGGATCGGAATCGTCGATTGGCCCTATCGAATCGTCGCGCCGGTCGTCATGGCGGTGGCGCTCGGCGATGAGGACGAACGGATGCCCGACCCGCAGATGATCGAGATCGCCGGCGTCACCCTGCCCCAGGTGGTGATCGACCCGCGCTGGCCCAGCGCCCCGATCAAGGTCGAATGGGCGCTGGCGCGCGCGGTGGAGGCGGCGCGATGACCGAGGTACTGATCGTCACCGGCATGGCGGGCGCGGGCAAGACCAATGTGCTCAAGACGCTGGAAGACCTGGGCTGGGAGACGGTCGACAACATTCCGTTGTCGCTGCTGGGGCGCGTGGTGATCGCCCCGGCCGGCGACGGCGGCGGGCCGGAGCGGCCGATCGCGGTCGGGCTGGGCACGGGAACGCGCGATTTCGATCCGGAGGCGGTGATCCGCCATGTCGACCACCTGCGCACCCGTGCCGGCGTCTCGGCGGAGATCCTGTTCCTCGACTGTTCCGGTAGCGAGTTGGCGCGTCGCTATGTCGAGACGCGGCGGCGCCACCCGCTGGCCACCGATCGCCCCGCGGCCGAGGGGATCGCGCAGGAGCGCACGCTGCTGGCGCCGCTGCGCGCGGCGGCCGACCGGCTGATCGACACGACGCGGATGCGCCCCAACGCGCTGGCGCAGCAGATCCGCGAGGCGTTCGTGCGCGAGGCGCAGGGCGAAACGACGCTGACGGTCGAGTCGTTCGGCTTTTCGCGCGGTGTGCCGACCGGCGCCGACCTGGTGTTCGACATGCGGTTCCTGCGCAATCCGCACTGGGACCCGGCGCTGCGCCCGCTGACGGGGCGCGACGCGCGCGTCGGCGCCTATATCGCGGCGGACCCCGCCTATGACGAGGCGGTCGGGCGGATCGAGGAGCTGCTGCTGCTCCTGCTGCCGCGCTACCATGCGGAGGGAAAACCCTATGTCACCGTCGCCTTCGGGTGCACGGGGGGCAAGCATCGCTCGGTCCATGTCGCCGAGCGCGTGGCTGGGCGGTTGCGCGACGGCGGTTTTTCGCCCACCATCCGGCATCGCGATCTGGGCGCCGCGCCGCAGGATACGCCTGAGGGACGGCCGCAGGGTCTATGAACGGAATGTCGAAAACAATGATCGGCCCCATGATCGGCCTGGTACTCGTCACCCATGGCCGGCTCGCGGATGAATTCGTGACGGCGATGGAGCATGTCGTCGGGCCACAGAAACAGGTGCGTACCGTCGCGATCGGCCCCGACGACGATATGGAGGCGCGGCGCGCCGACATCGCCGGGGCGATCGCGGAGGTGGACGACGGGCGCGGCGTGATCGTGCTGACCGACCTGTTCGGCGGCACGCCCTCCAACCTGGCGATCTCGCTGATGGAGCGCGGGCGCGTGGAGGTGATCGCGGGGATCAACCTGCCGATGCTGATCCGGCTCGAATCGGCGCGCAAGGCGATGACCGTCGTCGCCGCGGTGGCCGCCGCGCGCGAGGCGGGGCGCAAATATATCTCGGTGGCCTCCGAGGTGCTGGGCGAGGCGGCGGCGTGACCGTCTCGCGCACCGTCGAGGTCACCAACCGCCGGGGGCTGCACGCGCGCGCCAGCGCCAAGTTCGTGACGCTGGCGTCGAACCTGCCGACGTCGGTGAAGGTCGCCAAGGGCGATTCGGAGGTGATCGGCACCTCGATCATGGGGCTGATGATGTTGGGCGCCGCGAAGGGCGACCATATCACGATCAGCGCCGATGGCGACGCCGCCGAGGATGCGGTGCAGGCGATGTGCGCGCTGGTGGAGGGCAAGTTCGGGGAGGATTGATCCCCCTTCCCGTCCATGTGCGCCGCCTGATGCCCAGAATCATCACCGCTTATTCGAACCCGCTGGTCAAGCGCGTGCAGGGCCTGCGCGACAAGCGCCACCGGCGCGAGGAAGGGTTGTTCCTCGCCGAGGGGCTGCGCATCCTGACCGAGGCGCTGGAGACGGGGCGCGTGCCGCGGTTCCTGTTCTTCGCCGCGGCCAGCGCGGGCCACCCGCTGGTGCGCGCGCTGATCGACGCGGTCGAGGCGGACTATGGCGAGGCGATCGAGACCACGCCCGACATCCTGTCCAAATTGTCGGGCAAGGACAATCCGCAGGCGGTGGTCGGCGTGTTCGACATGTTCGAGACGACGCTCGACGCGCTGGACCGCGCCGCCGCGCCGATCTGGCTGGTGGCCGAGCGGCTGCGCGATCCGGGCAATCTGGGCACGATCCTGCGCACCGGCGATGCGGTGGGCGCGGGCGCGCTGATCCTGGTGGACAAATGCGTCGACCCGTTTTCCACCGAGGCCGTGCGCGCCAGCATGGGGGCGCTGTTCACGGTGCCGATCGTGCGAACGCCGTGGACGGAATTCATCGCGTGGCTGCGCCAGGGTCCGGGGCAGTTGGTGGGACTGAGCCTCCAGACCGAGGAAGGCTATCGCGATGCGCCCTATGCCGCCCCCACCTTCCTGCTGACCGGCAACGAGGCGCAGGGTCTGCCCGAGGATTACGAGGCGGCGTGCGACCTGCTGGTCAAGCTGCCGATGTGCGGCAAGGCCGACAGCCTGAACGCGGCGGTGGCGACCGCGGTGATGGCCTATGAGGTGCTGGCGCGGCACGGCCGCGGATGATCGCCGCGCTGGCAATCGCCGCGGCGACCCCGCCCGCCATCTACCGCGCGCTGGGAACCGAGCCGTTCTGGAACGTCGCGATCACCGGTCGCCGCGCGCGGATCGGCGAGCCGGGGCGGCGCGACGTGGTGGTGGCGGTCGATCACCCCGAACGCCGGCCGCGCGGCTGGCGCTGGCGGTCCCGGGCGCTGACGATCACGACCGAGCGGACTGCATGTAGCGACGGAATGAGCGATCGCGTCTATCCCGACCGTGTCACGATCGTCTGGCGCGGCCGGCGGCTGGAGGGATGTGGCGGGCACCGGCCCTAGGTCGGATCGACCCTCAGGCCCACGATCCGTTCATGCTGAGGAGAGGCTGAGCGAAGTCGAAGCCTCGTCTCGAAGCGCATGCTGGGAAACATGCCACCGATAGATTCAGGATCGTCCGGGAGACGATCCGATCTGGGCATCCCTTCGAGACGCCGTTTCGACAAGCTCAACGGCTCCTCAGGGCGAACGGAGGCGAATGTCGATCGGCCCTAGCGCCATCGCTATTCCGCCGCATCGTCCAGCGCTGCCAGCTTGGTGAGCGGGCGGGCGATCTGTTCGCCGACCGGGAGCGCCTCGATCGAGCGGTTGCCGGTGTCGACGTTAAGCGTCTCGAACCGTTTCGCGCTGGTCAGCACCTGGCTTTCGAGGCTACCGACGAAGGCGTTATAGGCGCCCATCGCGGTATCGAGGTTCTTGCCGAGTTTCGACACATGCCCGCCCATCACCGCGAGGCGCGCGTAGAGTTCCTTGCCGAGCGCGGCGATCTCCTGCGCCTGCGCGGCCAGTTTTTCCTGTCGCCACACCGCCGAGACGGTGCGCGCGATCGCGATCAGGTTGGTCGGCGTGGCCAGCAGCACGCGGCGGTCGAACGCGAAATCCCACAATGTCGGATCATGTTCGAGCGCGGCGGACAGGAAATGTTCGCCCGGCACGAACATCACCACATATTCGGGCGCATCGGCGAACTGCGTCCAATAGGCCTTGGCTCCCAGCGCGTTGACATGCGCGCGCATCGAGGCGGCGTGCGCGGCGAGGCCCAGCTGGCGCTCGCCCTCATCCACCGCGCCGAACGCATCCTGGTAAGCGTTGAGCGATACCTTGGCGTCGATGATGAGCGACTTGCCGCCGGGCACGCGGACGATCGCGTCCGGACGCAGCCGGCCCTGCCCGTCCTCGGCCGCGACGCTGACCTCCATCTGGAAATCGGTGTGCTCGGCAAGCCCGCAGCTTTCGAGGACGTTGCGCAATTGCTGCTCGCCCCAGCGGCCCCGCGCCTTGGGCGCGTTGCGCAGCGCGTTGACCAGCTTGGCCGCCTCGCCCGAGACGCGCTCCTGCCCGGCGCGCATCGCCTCGATCTGCCCATGCAACTGGCCGAAGGCATCGCGGCGCTCCGCCTCGATCTTTGCCACGCCTTCCTCATAGCGCAGCAGCCGGTCGTTGACGGGTTGCAGCAGCGCCTTCAGCCCCTGCCCGGCCTGTTCCTCCGACTGGCGCAGCCGCGCCTCGGCACGCTCCAGGAACGCCTTTTGCGCGTCGGTCAGCGCGGTCTGCGCCACTTCCTTGAAGCGCAGCGTCATCTCGTCCGCGGCGACCTTCAGGTCGGCGATGCGCTGCTCGGCGGCGCGACCCTCGGCGGTCAGGCGCGAGACGTCGAGGCGCGCGGCCTCGCGCTCGTCACGCGCCTGCGTCAGCTCTTCCCGGAGCGTCTCGGCTGCTTTCGCGCGCTCCTCCGCGGCGGCCAGATCGGTGATCGCGCGGCGAAACTGCTCGGCCTGCGCATCGCGGTCGGTGCGCAGCGCCGCGACCTCCCGCTTGCCCGCTAGCCAGCCGATGAGAAGGCCCAGTGCGACGGCGACGAGCGCGATGAGGAGATATTCGACCATGCGCGGAACATAGATCGAACGACGGCGTGGCGGCAACCGCTAATCGGCCGGGGCGGGTGCGCCATTCAAGCGGATGCTTCGTCGTCCCGGAGCGCCTGCTTACAGGTGCAACTGTCCCGCTGGACCGAGGGCGTCGTGTATGCGGCGCGGTGGATGCCGGAACAGGTCCGGCATGACGGTGGGACTTTCCGATTCGGCGGGGTCAGCCGCGGCGCAGCTTGTCGAGCTTCTTCATCAACATGCTCCGCTTCAGCCGCGAGATATGGTCGATGAACAGCACGCCGTTGAGATGATCGATCTCATGCTGCATGCACGTCGCCATCAGGCCGTCATACTCGGCCTCCTGCCGGGCGCCGTCGGTGTCGAGCCACGTCACACGGCAGCGCGCGGGGCGCGTCACCTCGGCATATTGCTCCGGGATCGACAGGCAGCCCTCGTTGTAGGTCGACAATTCCTCGCTGACCCAGGTGATTTCCGGGTTGATATAGGCGTGGGGATCGCGTGCCGCCTCGGGCGCGGCTTCCTCGCCTTCCTCGATGCCGTCCTGCAGGTCGATGACGACGATGCGCTTCATGATGCCGACCTGGATCGCGGCGAGGCCGATGCCACGCGCGGCGTACATCGTGTCGAACATGTCGGCGACGATGCCGCGCACCTCGTCGGTCACCTCCGCGACGGGGGCGCAGGTTTCGCGCAGGCGCGCATCGGGGACTTCGACGATCGGAAGAATGGCCATGCGCGCCAGCTAGGGGCGCGGCCCGACAGCGTCAAGCGAGGGGGCTACCACGCCATCGTTCATCCGGTGCGTGGCGAAGGCTTTTGTCCCAAGCCCCCTTCAAGACGCCGTTCCGGCAGGCTCAACGGCTCCTCAGAGCGAACCGAAGTGAAGGGACGCGGATACGGACGGCGCGGATCACGCCACCGGGCGGCGGGCGCGCAGCGCCTGCGCCAGCGTGCCTTCGTCGAGATAGTCGAGTTCGCCGCCGACCGGCAGGCCGTGCGCCAGCTGGGTGAGGCGGATGGGGAATTTCTCCAGCCGCTCGGCGAGGTAATGCGCGGTCGTCTGCCCCTCCAGCGTGGCGTTCATCGCCAGCACCACTTCGTCCACCCCGCCGCCCGCGACACGTGCGAGCAGGCTGTCGATCGCCAGATCCTCCGGCCGGACGCCCTCCAGCGCGGACAGCCGCCCGCCCAGCACGTGGTAGCGGCCGGGGAACAGCCGCGACCGATCGAGCGCCCACAGGTCGCTGACATCCTCCACCACGCACAATGCGCGATCGTCGCGGCGCGGATCGGCGCAGATACCGCACGGATCGGTGGTGTCGACATTGCCGCAGATCGAACAGGTCGCCAGCCGTTCCTCCACCGCGACCAGCGCGGCGCGCAAGGGGACGAGCGCGCCCTCGCGCTTCTTGACCAGATGCAGCACCGCGCGCCGCGCCGAGCGCGGGCCGAAGCCGGGAAGCCGCGCCAGCGCGCTGGTGAGCGCGTCGATCTCCTGAGATGCCATGCCGGAACAGATAGGGGGTTGCGCGACGCGCCGCCAGCGTGTCGAGAGCGGGCCATGCGGATCATCTTCATGGGGACGCCCGAGTTCGCGGTGCCGACGCTGGATGCGCTGGTCGCGGCGGGGCATGACGTCGTGGCGGCGTACAGCCAGCCGCCGCGGCCGGGCGGTCGGCGCGGGCGCGAGCTGGTGCCCTCACCGGTGCAGCGGCGGGCCGAAGCGCACGGTATCCCGGTGCGTAGCCCGGTGTCGTTCCGCGAGGACGGTGCGGTTGAAGCGTTCGCGGCGCTGGGCGCGGATGTCGCGGTGGTGGCGGCCTATGGCCTGATCCTGCCGCAGGCGGTGCTCGATGCGCCGCGCCTGGGGTGCCTGAACGTCCACGGATCGTTGCTGCCGCGCTGGCGCGGGGCGGCGCCGATCCAGCGCGCGATCATGGCGGGTGATGCCGAGACGGGCGTGGGGATCATGCAGATGGAGCGCGGGCTGGATACCGGTCCGGTGCGGCTGGAGGGGCGCACGCGCTGCGCGGGCAAGACGACCGGCGAGCTGACCGGGGAGCTGGCGGCGATGGGCGCCGCGCTGATGGTCCGGGTGCTGGCGGACCCGGATGCCTATCCGCCGGTGCCGCAGCCCGAGGAGGGCGTCACCTACGCCGCGAAGATCGCGAAGGAGGAGGCCCGGATCGACTTCGCGCGCCCAGCGATCGAGGTCGATCGGCTGATCGATGCGCTGAACCCCGCGCCGAGCGCGTTCCTCGAACATGGCGGGGAGCGGATCAAGGTGCTGCGCGCCGACATCGAGGACGGGCGCGGCGCGCCGGGTGAGGTGCTGGACGACCGGTTGCTGATCGCGTGCGGCGAGGACGCGATCCGTCCCTTCCGGGTCAAGCGCGCGGGGCGCGGCGAGATGGGGGTGGAGGACTTGCTGCGCGGCTTCCCGATCGCGGCGGGAACGCGCCTTTGACCCGCTTCGCACTGACGGTGGAGTATGACGGCCGCCCGTTCATGGGCTGGCAGCGGCAGGCGCACGGGCCGAGCGTGCAGCAGGCGATCGAGGACGCCGCCGCGACGATCACCGGCGAGACGGTGACATGCCATGCCGCGGGGCGCACGGACGCGGGGGTCCATGCGTTGGGGATGCGCGCGCATGTTGAGATCGCCAAGCCGATCGAGCCGTTCCGGTTGATGGAAGCGCTGAACGCGCGGTTGCGGCCGGCGCCGGTCGCGGTGCTGGCGTGCGAAACGGTCCCCGACGACTGGCATGCGCGTTTTTCGTGCCTGGGCCGCGCCTATGAATATCGCATCGCCAACCGGCGCGCGCCGTTGACGGTCGAAAAGGGGCTGGCGTGGCAGGTGCCGCAGCCGCTGGACGCCAAGGCGATGCATGAGGCCGCGCAGCTGCTGGTCGGGCGGCATGACTTCACCACCTTCCGCTCGGCGCATTGCCAGTCGGCCAGCCCGGTCAAGACGCTGTCGCGGCTGGACGTGGCGCGCGACGGCGACCGGGTAACGGTGCGCGCGGCAGCGCGATCGTTCCTGCACCATCAGGTCCGCTCGATGGTCGGGTGCCTGGCGATGGTGGGCATGGGGCGGTGGACGCGCGACGACCTGGCCGATGCGCTGGCGGCGGCGGATCGCCAGCGGCTGGGGCTGAACGCGCCGCCCGACGGGCTGTTCTTTGTCGAGGCTGTTTATTGAAGCGCGCGGCGCTTCGGGGAAGCTATCTACTGAAGCGCGCGGCCAGTTCGACATGCGTCGACCAGCGGAACTGGCCGACCGGCTGCACCCAGTCGAGCCGCCAGCCGCCCTCGCACAATGTCTTCGCATCGCGCGCGAAGCTACTGGGATTGCAGGAGACATAGGCGATGGCCGGCGCACCGGAGGCGGCCAGCTGCACGGCCTGTTCGCGCGCGCCGGCGCGCGGCGGATCCAGGACGATCGCGCCGAACCGGTTCAGCTCGGCCGTGGTCAACGGGCGGCGGAACAGGTCGCGATGTTCGGTGAAGACCAGCCGCTGCGTGCGGGCCGCGGCGGCCTTCAGCGCGGCGATCGCGTCGCGCGCGCCCTCCGCTGCATAGACGCGGCCGGGCAGCGCGAGCGCGAAGGTGCCGAGGCCGGCGAACAGGTCAGCGACGGTGCCGGCATCGCCGATCGCCTCGCGCACCGCGGCGACCAGCGCGGCCTCCCCCTCGCGCGTCGCCTGAAGGAACGCGGCGGGGGGGAGCGGAACCGCCACGCCGCCCAGCGTGACCGTCACCGCATCGGGTTCCCAGCGGGTTTCCGGCCCCATGCCGTCGTCGAACGCGAATCGCGCGAGGCGATGCTCCTGCGCGAAGGCGGAGATCGCATCCGCATGGGCCAGCCCCTCCGGCGCGATCCCGGTGACGATGAGGTCCACGCCCTGATCGGCGAGCGCCAGATGGACGTCGAGGCGGCGTTTCGGCTTGAACGAGGGGAGCAGGCGCTTGAGCGGCTTGACCAGCGCGAACAGTTCGGGCGCGAGGACGTGGCATTCCTGCACGTCGACCAGCTGGTGGCTCTTTTCCTGCGCGAAGCCGAGCCGGCCGGCGGGATCGAAATGGAGCGTCGCTCGGCGGCGGGTGCGCGGCGGCGACAGCTGCGGCGCGCGGATCGGCGCGGACAGCCCCTGCGCGGCGAGCGCGGAGGCGACCCGTTCGACGATGAAACCGGACCAGCTTTGGTCGTCGAGATGCTGGAGCTGGCAGCCGCCGCACGCCGGGAAGTGGCGGCACGGCGGCGCATGGTGGTGCGGGCCGGGCTGGACGGTGCCGTCCGCCGCGATCGTATCGCCGGGCGCGGCGAAGGGGATGTGGCGGCCGTCGTCGGTGACGCCGTCACCGCGCGCGGCGACGCGGACGATCGTGGTCATGCCAATATCCCTGCCAATCGTGCGGCAAGATCGTCCGCGATGAACGCCGGGCCGGCGCGGCGCGCGGCCTCGGCATGGAGCCAGACGCCCGCGCCGGCGGCGGCGAAGGGGTCGCGCCCGCCCGCCAGCATCGCCGCGATCGCCCCGGCCAGCACGTCGCCGGTGCCCGCGGTCGACAGCCAGGCGCTGGCCGCGAGGGCGAGCGTGACGCGACCGTCGGGGGCGGCGATGACGGTGTCGGCCCCCTTGAAGACCACTACCGCGCCGCTCGCCCGCGCGGCGGCACGCGCGGCGTCGAGCTTCGATCCGGCGGGGGCGCCGAACAGCGCCGCGAACTCGCCGGCGTGCGGGGTCAGGATCATCGGCGCGGTGCGGGCGGCGAGCCGCTGCGGCGTGACCAGGTGGAGCGCGTCACCGTCGATCACCAGCGGATGCGCGGTCGCCAGCGCGCGGTCGAGCAGCGCCTGCGCCTCGTCATCGCGGCCAAGCCCGGGACCGACGACGAGCGCGCCGATGCGCGGGTCACCAAGCGCCGCGTCGTCGAGGCGGCGGCGGACCAGGGCGTGCGGCGCGCCGGGGATGGTGGGGCCGAGCAGCGCGACATAGCCAGCGCCGGCATGCATCGCGGCGGTCGCCGCCAGATGCGAGGCGCCGGCCATCCGCCCCTTCACCACCGCGACCATGCCGCGCGTGAACTTGTGGCTGTCGGGCGCGGGCGCGGCGAGTGCCGGGGCGGCCAGGACGTGCGCGGCGGGGGCGCTTTCCACGCCGATCGGTATGAGGCGCACCGCGCCGCAGCGGCTGGCGCCGGGCTGGAGCAGATGCGCGGGCTTGACCGCGCCGAGCGCGAGCGTGACGTCGAACGCGGGCACGTCGCCCAGCAACGCGCCGGTATCGGTGGCGATGCCGCTGGGCAGGTCGACCGCGATCGACAGCGTCGCCTGCGACACCAGCCGCGCCAGCGCGGCGGCATCGGCAGGGTCGAGCGGGCGCGACAGGCCGGTGCCGAACCGCGCGTCGACCACCACCGGCGCGCCGCGCGCGGTGGCGAGCGGTTCGACCACCCCACCCCACCCGGCGCGCGCCTGCTC
>NZ_LSJO01000394.1:0-4268 GCF_001556735.1 Sphingomonas sp. CCH9-F2
TGCCAAGAGCGTCCGCAAGGAACGTCGCGGCGAACGGCGCGGCCGCCGCGCGGTGTGTCGTCCGCGCCGCGGCCGCGCCGTTCGCCGCGACGTTCCTTGCGGACGCTCTTGGCATGCGCGCGCGCCTTGGCCTTCTTCTCCTCGCGCGTGGGGGGGGTGAAGCTGTCGAGCGGCATCATGTCGCCGGCCATCGCCTCGAACCCCAGCCCCGCCAGGCTTTCGGCGAAGTGCGTCGGCAGCTCCGCCGTCACGTCGATCTCGCCGCCGTCGGGATGGTCGACGCGGATGCGGCGCGCGTGGAGGTGCATCTTGCGGCTGATCCCGCCGGTCAGGAACGCCGCCGGGCCGCCGTACTTGCCGTCGCCGACGATCGGATGACCGATCGCCGCCATGTGGACGCGCAGCTGGTGGGTGCGCCCGGTGAAGGGTTGCAGCTCGACCCAGGCGGCACGGTTGCCGGCGCGCTCGATCACGCGATAGCGGCTGCGCGCGGGGCTGCCCTCCGCCTCGTCGACGTGCATCTTCTCGCCGCCGGTGCCGGGCTGCTTGGCGATCGGCAGGTCGATCGTGCCGTCGTCGATCGAGGGGACGCCGACCACCAGCGCCCAATAGACCTTCTTGGCGGAACGGCCCGAGAAGCTCTTGGCGAAGAAAGCCGCAGCGCGGGTGGTGCGCGCGACCAGCAGCGCGCCCGACGTATCCTTGTCGAGGCGGTGGACCAGCTTGGGCCGCCCCTCTGCCTCATATTGCAGCGCGTCGAGCAGGCCGTCGACATGCTGGACCGTCTTCGTCCCGCCCTGCGTCGCGAGGCCGGGTGGCTTGTTGAGGACCAGCGCCTGTGCGTCCTTGTGTATCACCATCTCACGCGCGAAGGTCGCCTCGTCATCGCTCACCGGCGGGCGCTGGCGCTGCGGCCTGGCATCGGTGCGGACCGGTTCGGCGGGGGGAACGCGCAGCACCTGTCCGGCCTGCAACCGGTCGCCGGGGCCGACGCGCGCGCCGTCCACCCGCAATTGCCCGGTGCGCGCCCATTTGGCGACGGTGGTGAAGCTGGTCCCCTCCAGATGCCGCTTGAACCAGCGATCGACGCGGATGCCGTCGTCGTCGTAGCCGACCGTGAATTGGCGGACGTTGTCGTCGCGGTCGCTCATGCTCCCGCCCCCGACAGCGCGCGGACGATCATCAGCCCGGCGAACAGCGCGATCAGCCCGCCGACGACGCTGGCGAGGACATAGGAGAGCGCGGCGACGGGATCGCCGCGCTCCACCATGTTGGCGGTGTCCAGCGCGAAGGCGGAGAAGGTGGTGAAGCCGCCGAGCACGCCGGTGCCCAGCAGCAGCCGCCACGTCTCGCCCCCCATGCCGATGCGTGCGAGGATGCCGGCCAGCACCCCCATCATGAAGCTGCCAACGATATTGACGATCAGCGTGCCGGAGGGCCAGCCGGGACCGAAAGCGGCCAGCGTCGCCTGTCCGGTGAGAAAGCGGGCGCCCGAACCGATCGCGCCGCCCGCCATGACGAGGAGGAGGGAATTCATCGCGCGTCCCTACCGGCTTTCGCCGCGGAAGGGAATTGACCGTGCGTCGTGCCCCCGGATCATGACGCCGCGGCGCGCGGCCCCAGGTTCATCACCGCCACCCCCGCGACGATCAGCACCATGCCCGCCAGCGTCGGCAGGTCGAGCCGCTGCCCGTGGACGATCCACGCCGCGGCGGTGACCAGCACGATGCCGACCCCCGACCAGATCGCATAGGCGACGCCGGTGGGGATCGTGCGCAGCGCCAGCGACAGGCAGTAGAAGGCGATCGCATAGCCAGCGACGGTCACCAGCGCGGGGAACGGGCGGGTGAAGCCGTCCGATTGCTTGAGCGCGGTGGTGGCGACCACTTCCGAGAGAATGGCGGCGAGCAGGAGGAGGTACGGCATCGCGCGACGATAGCGCGGATCAGCCGCCGTCGACCATCAGATCCACCTCGGTGCCGCCGCCGGCGTGCGGGCGCAGGAGCGCCAGGAACGCGCCCCCGCCAGCCTTCGTGCCCGCCAGCACATGTTCCGCGCCGTCCGCCTGATGTCCGGCGCGGAAGCCGGCGGCGGTGGCGCGGGTGTAGTAATAGTCGAGTAGCCGCTGCATCGGTTGCGCGCTGGCGAAGGTGACGATGCGCAGGCGGCAGCCGTCGCCATCGGCGCCCGCCGCCTCGATCACGCGCGCGTCGGCGATCAGCGGGATGCTGCCCGGCAGGCGCGTCGCCCAGACCGCCGAGTAAGCGACGCGGCCAGCGCATTGCGCGGTCGCGCCACCCTGTCCTCCGGCGAGAGCCCCCAGCGTCAGCGCACGGCGCGCGACGGCGCATTGCGGGCAGTCGGCGGACGGGGCGGGGGCGCTGCGCAGCGTCTGGCCGGCGAGCGGATCCTTGGGCATCGCCGCCTGCGCGATCCCGTCGGGCGGCACCGCGCCGGACGCGGGCATGGTCGGCGGGCGCACCGCATCGTCGTTCGCCTGCTGCACCAGCATCGGATCGACCATGATCTGGTCGCGCAACGCCGCGGTCAGCGCAGGGTCGGCATCATTGCCGAGCAGCGCCGCATCGACGGCATTGACGTCGGGACCGGCCGCGGGCTTCGGCGATCCGCACCCCGCCAGCGCGAGCGCCGCGGCAAGGATGGCAGCGATGCCGGGAAGGCGCGGGGTGATCGTCGTGCGTCGCATCGGCCGTCCGTGGCGAGGGAAAGGAGCAAGAGGCATGGCGCGGGCGGCGTTAAGCAACCCTTTCGTGTCTCACTCTTGCAATACACCTGTGGCAGGGCCATGTTCCCGTCATGCTCAACTTGCTTTCCATCCTCATCGGTCTGGTGGCGCTGGTGCTCGGCATCGTGCCGTTCCTGCCGTTCTTCGCCTGGGGCTACTGGTTCGTCATCCCGATCGCGGTCGTCGGCGCGGCGATCGGCGCGCTGTCGTCCCGCAACGGCGGGCGCAACCTGAACCTGATCCTCATCCTGATCTTCGGCCTGCGGCTGATGCTTGGCGGCGGGATCATCTGATGCGAAAACGGCCCCGGCGCGATGCCGGGGCCGCCTCCGCCTGGTCAAGCCGCGCTTAGCGGCAGACGACCTGCCCGCGGTCGATCGACTGGCCGAGCAGCGCACCGCCGCCCGCCCCGATCACCGTGCCCAGTAGCCGCGAGCCGCCGCCGGCGATGATATTGCCCAGCGCACCGCCGGCCAAGCCGCCGACGACCAGCCCGGTCGTCCCGTCCGACCGGCGGCAGTAGTAACGGCCGTTGTAGCCGCGATAGACGCGGTCGTTGCGGGTCAGCGCGCGCTGCCGGTAATAACGCCCGTCGCGGTAGTAGCGGGCCGGGTCGTAACCGCGCTGGCCCGGTTCGAACCGGTTATGGTCGTAGCGATTGTATCGCCGCCAGTCGCGCACCGTATCGTTGCGATCGCGTCGCGCGTCGCGCACGTCATCGCGATAGTCGCGTCGGGCGTCACGCACGTCGCGGCGCGAGTCCGCGCGGCGCAGGTCATCACGATAATCGCGGCGCGCATCATTGATATCGCGCCGATATTCGCGATCGGCCTGCGGCGGCGTCTGCGCGATGGCGGCGACCGGGACCGTGGCCAGCGTGGTCGCTGCCAACACCGTACCCATGATGATACGCATCACTGTTCTCCTTGATCGACGAAAGTAACGGGGAGAACGATGAAGACGCCGCGCGGTTGCGTGAACGTAACATTACTGCCCGTTCACGCGCGCGCAAGTTACTGTGACAGGTGGTGAGTCAACGTTACTTCGGCGGTCATCAATTTCGACACCGGGCAGCCGGCCTTTGCCTCGTTCGCGATCTTCTCGAACTCATCGGCGTCGATGCCGGGGACCGTGGCGGTGAGGTCGAGTTTCGACGAGGTGATGGTGAAGCCGTCGCCATCCTTTTCGACGGTGACCTTCGCGCTCGTCTCCAGCGTACCGTCATGATAGCCGGCGCCGGCCAGTGCGAAGCTGAGCGCCATGGTGAAGCAACTGGCGTGCGCGGCGGCGATCAGCTCCTCCGGGTTGGTGCCGGCGCCGTCCTCGAACCGGGTGTTGAAGCCATATGGCTGGTCCTTGAGCACGCCCGACTGAGTGGAAACCCAGCCCTTGCCGTCCTTGCCAAGGCCTTCGTAGCGCGCCGATCCACTGCGGGTGGGCATGTGTCGTCTCCAACGAAAAAGGGGCGCGGTCCCCATCGGACCGCGCCCCTTCCAACGCCGATCAGCCCGAAAGGCTCAAC
>NZ_LSJO01000395.1:0-2721 GCF_001556735.1 Sphingomonas sp. CCH9-F2
GTGGTGATCGGCAACGGCGTCCCCGCCCCGCCTGTCGCCGACGCGCGCCCCACCGCGGACGGGACCGCCCCGCCGCACCTGCTGTTCGTCGGGCTGGTGGGGGAACGAAAGGGCGTCGACGTGCTGCTGGCGGCGCTGGCGCAGCAGGCGGCGCGCGGCATCGCGTGGCGCGCGACGATCGCCGGCAATGGCGACATCGACGCCGCGCGCGCCGCCGCCACCGCCTATGGCATCGCCGATCGCATCGCCTTTCCCGGCTGGGTGGACGAGGATGCGGTGCGCGCACTGATGCGCACCGCGGACCTGTTCGTCCTGCCTTCGCGCGCGGAAAACCAGCCGATCGCGATCCTGGAGGCGATGGCCGCCGCGTTGCCGGTGGTGGCGACGACCGTGGGCGCGATCCCCGAACAGGTCGTTGATGGCGATACCGCGCTGCTGGTGCCCCCGGCGAACGCGGACCGGCTGGCGGAGGCGCTGGCGCGGCTGCTGCCCGACGCCGCACTGCGCAGGCGGATGGGCGCGGCGGGACGCGCGCGGTTCGCGGCGCATTTCGCGATCGACGGGACCGCCGATCGCTTCGCCGCGCTCTATCGCGAGCTGGCCGGAGCCGCGGATTGACCGACGCGCGCGACCACAGCCGCGCCGCCATCGCCTATCGCCCCGACATCGACGGGCTGCGCGCGGTTGCGGTCGCATCGGTCGTGCTGTTCCACCTCGGCATCCCGGGGCTGCCGGGCGGCTTCACGGGCGTGGACATCTTCTTCGTCATCTCCGGCTATCTGATCGGCGGGCAGATCGCGCGCGAGGCCGGGGCCGGCATGTTCCGCTTCGCCGGCTTCTACGTGCGCCGCGTCCGCCGCATCCTGCCGGCGCTGATCGCGATGATCGCGCTGTTCCTGCTGTTCGGGTTGGTCGCGCTGACCCCGGCGGAGCTGCGCGAACTGGCCAAGGAAACGGTGCCCGCGCTGTGGGGGCTGTCGAACCTGCTGTTCTACACCGGCGGCGATTATTTCGCGCCGGCGGCGGAACGCAGCCCGCTGCTGATGACCTGGTCGCTGGGCGTGGAGGAGCAATTCTACCTCTTGTTCCCGTTCGTCATGCTGGCGGCGATCCGCTGGTGCCGGGGACAGGTGATCGCGGTGGTCGCGTTCCTGTCGGCGCTGTCGTTCGCCGGGTCGCTGCTGCTGATCCGCATCGATCCGCAGGCGGCGTTCTACCTGCTGCCGACGCGCGCTTGGGAACTGGGGCTTGGCGCGATCCTGGCGCTGGCGCAGATGCGCGGCGGGCCGTCGTCGCCCGCGCTGCGCGAGGCGGCGGGCTGGGGCGGCGTGGCGCTGCTGGCATTGGCGCTGGTCGCCTATCAGCCGGCCATCGCCTTTCCCGGCTGGTTCGCCGCGCTGCCCGTGCTGGGCGCGACGCTGCAGATCGCGGCGGGCGGCAGTCGCGCCAACCGCTGGCTGCTGTCGTCGCGCCCGGTCGTGTTCGTCGGGCGCATCTCCTATTCGCTGTACCTGTGGCACTGGCCGGTCATCTATGTCGCGCGGGTCGCGGGCGACGGCGCGGCGCCCGTCTCCCCGCTGTGGCTGATCGCGATCACCGTGCTGCTGGCGACGCTGTCGTGGCGGTTCGTCGAACAGCCGCTGCGTCACCGCGTCCTGCCCGAACGACAGGTGCTGCTGCGCTACGTCGCGGTGCTGCTGCTGCTGAGCGGCGTGGCGGCGGCGCTGTACCGGCTGGAGGGGTGGCCCGCGCGCCTGCCCGCGATCGCGCGCGCGGGCGCGCTGGAGGCGGTCGCGGCGCGACATGGCGCCTGCCTTGCCCCTTATGGCGCGACCGCGCCGGTCGGCGGGGCGGCGTGCACCGGCGCGCTGGCGCATACGGACCGGCCGGGCCTGCTGCTGATCGGTGACAGCCATGCCGATGCGATCGCCCCCGCGATCGCCGATGCGGCGCGCGGTGCTGGGCTGACGTTCAGGCAGATGACCAAATCCTCGTGCCTGCCGCTCGTCGATGCGGCGCGCGAGCTGCCTGGGCGCGTGCGCCACCGCGGCGAATGCATGGCCTATCAGGCAGCGGTGTTCCGCTGGATCGCCGCGCATCCGCAGGTGCGCGTGATCGCGCTGGCCGGCTATTGGTCGAACGGCGCGGAGGTGATCGACGCACAGGGCCGCCGCCGCTCCGTCACCGATACGCTGGCGGCGACGATCGCCGCGCTGGAGGCGCAGGGCCGGCATGTCGTCCTGATCCAGGATGCGCCGGGGTTCGCGATCAATCCTTATGCCCGCGTGATCGGCGCGGCGCTGCCGGTGCGGCGCTGGCTGATCGGCGTGGCGACCGGGCACACCGCCGGCCCCGACGACGCACGCGCCCATCCACGCATCGACGATGCGCGCGCCGCGATCGCGCGGATCGGCGCGGCGCCCGGACGGCAGCTGGTGGACCCGGCGCGCGCTTTGTGCGATCCGCGCGGCTGCCGCTTCGCCGATGTCGGGCGGCTGTTCTACGCCGACGACCAGCATCTGACCGCATCGGGCGCGCGGGCCGCGCTTCTGCCCGGAACAACGCTGGCGCAGCGGCTTTCCGCATGGGCCGCCGCTGCCGGACCAGACGCCCCCCGCTCAACCGAACGAACACCCCGCCCCGCGCGTGACGACGACGGCAGGAAGGAACATCCATGAACGACAGGCCGCGGCGCACCTTCACCGGGTCCGGTCCCCGCAC
>NZ_LSJO01000396.1:0-3090 GCF_001556735.1 Sphingomonas sp. CCH9-F2
CCCCGAACAGCGCCCAGCGCGCATGGTCGCGCCAGATCGTCAGGTAACCGCGCCACGCATCCCATCGCGGCAGCACGAACTGCACCCGCGCGAAACCGGCGCCGAACGGCATCAGCGACGCCGCGCTGGCCCAGCCCAGGATCGCGCCCGCCGCCACCAGCCCGCGCGCCCAGCCGATCGCCATCGCCGCGACCCCGGCGACCAGGATCACGGTATAGATGCCGTCGCTGGTCGCGGTCAGCATCTGTCGCCCGCGCGCATAGGCTTCCGCCCGCGCATACCAACGGACCAGCGATGCCGCGGCAAAGGCGGCGAACACTCCCGTCGCCGGCCCGTCCATGCCCACGCCCCAGCCCAGCAGCGCGACGACCCCGGTCGCCAGCACCAGCGCGGGCAGGTGCGCGGCGGCGATCTGCGTGCGCACCTTCGCGATCCCGGCGCGGTCCAGCCCGGCGAACAGCGTCGGCAGCGGCGCGCAGAACAATGCGCCCCACACACCCCACGCCAGCTGTATCGCCACCATCAGGAACGAAAAACGGCCGAATGCCGCCGGAGCCAGCTGGCGCACCAGCAACAGCGACAGCAGGAACTGGCCCGCCGCCCCGCCCACCGGCCCGGCCAGCGCCATCGCATAGCGCCCCGCGCTACGGACGGCGAATTCACGCGGCTGGGACAGGAAGTTTCTCCGATGGTCGGGGCATGGCGCGGATTCGCGCGGACGTGCGCGCTTATCGCCCGAACCGGGCGGTCACGTCGATAGCCATCGCGCCGCGCCCCGTCCCGCTCAGGAACGCCCCCCCTCTCCGGCGGCCGGCTGCGAAACCAGCGTCACGTTGGGCAGCCCGCCGATGCGGTGCCATTCCATCGGCGCGTCCGCCCGCTGCTGGCGCAGCCAGACGTAGCGGGTCTCGTTCCAGCGGCGCAGGTGCCCCGACAGGCTGTCCAGCACGCGGTCGCCATCGGGCAGCCGCGCGATCAGCACGGTGTGCAGCCCGAACCCCTGCTTGAACACCACCGCCAGGAACAGCAGCTCAGGCGGAAAGCCGCCTTCCACCAAGGTCATGCGCTTCTCGATCGCGATATCCTCGCAATCGCCGACCGGGTGCTTGCCCGCTGCCGGACGCTCCCAATATTCGTCGATCCCGCGCGCATCGCGGTCGCTGACCTGGATGACGCGGCGGTTGACCTGGCTGTTGACGCGCTTGACCGTCGCCAGCAGATCAGCGGGCGCCACGGCCGGGCGCATTGTCGGCGCCGGCGACCGCACGACCGCCGGACGCAGCAGCGCCGCCGCCGGCAAAGTCGCGCCCGGCTCGATCGCGCCGGTCACCATCGCCGCCGCGCTCCACGGCTGCGCACATTGTTCGCCCGTGGCGCACCCGGTCGCAGCCAGCGTCAACGCCGGCAGACGGTCGGGGGACAGGCCCGCCGCGCATGACACGGTATCGCGGGCGCAGAAATCGACGAAACCGGCGGGCGGATCGGCCACCGCGCCGCCCGGCAGGAACGCCGGCTGGCGCGCGCGCGCGTCCGCGCCGCCGGGCGCGAGGCCACAGGCCAGCGCCGTCGCGGCGGCCATCAGCAGGGACAGGTTCGGTAGGGCCATCGCACTCACTCCAGGCTCTCAGCCTGTCCGCAATGCGCCCTCGCCTAAGAAGATCGCGTATATTGAGGTGGTTACGACGACGTGCACCATTTACTTGACGATGCTTCACACAATCCCGACACCCCGTTTACCGCCGGCCACGCGCGCCGTTCGCGCCGGGCGGATTAGGAGCTTGACGCCCCATGCGATCCCCTTCCCCCGACGTCATCCCGAAGGGGCGATCCGCCACCGCGGATCAGCTCGCGGGGTCGGTCAGTGTCTGGTCGCCGAAGGCAGCGGACCGGATGCGCGCGATCCCGGTGGTGGCCGCCGTCGCGCTGGGCAGCGGTTTGTTCTTTCGCGGGTTCAACGACATTGCCGGCCAGGCGGTGTTCACGCTGCTGATGGCGGCGCTGCTAGGCGCGGCCCTGTGGGGCGATGCGCCATCCGAACGCGGCTGGCGCGCGACGCTGCCGGTACTGGCGCCCGCGCTGGCGGCGTTCGGCTGGCTGGTGCTGGGCAGCATCGCGGGCACGCCGGCCGCGCCGGATCTGGTGCCGGCGGGATTGCTGTCGTGGCTGGGCGGTCTCGCCGCGCTGCTCGCGGGGTGGTGGGCCGCCCGTCACCCGCCGCTGCTGGCGCGCGTGATCGATCTGTGGCTGGCCCTGTCGGTGGCGCATCTCGCGCTCGGGCTGGTGCTGGTCCGCACCGGCGCCACCGACGCCTTCGCCTTCTGGCCGGTGGCGCGCGGCGGGCGGTTCCTGGGACTGATCGGCAATGCCAATGTCACCGCCGGGATCGCCGGGGTCACCGCGCTGCTTGCGGCCGCGCGCGTGCGTCAGGCGATCGCCGCCCCGCGCCGCGGCCGACGCGATACGCTGGTGGTGGCGATCTGGAGCATGGCCGTCGCGATCGCGCTGCTGGCGCTGTTGGCGACCGCGTCGCGCTTTACGCTCGCGGTCGCGCTACTGCTGCTGGCCGCGCTGGTCGCGCCGGCGCGCCGCCGTATCGACTGGCGGCTGGTGGCGGCGGGCGTCGCGCTGACCGCGCTGGCGGCGCTGCCATTCGCGCCGCTGATCCGCTCGCGCTTCGGGTTGCTGGGCGACGGCATCGACACGCGCTGGCTGATGTGGCGGCGCTATGCCGGGATGATCGGCGATGCGCCGTGGTTCGGCCATGGCGCGAACGGCTTTCCCGCCGCCGCCGCCCATTCGCTGACCGAGGTCACCGCCGCGCGCTTTACCTGGATGGTCAATTCCGCGCACGACCTGCCGCTGCAGCTGATCCTGTCGGGCGGACTGCCCTATGCCGCGCTGCTGGCGGCCGCCGCGGGAATCGCGGCGTGGCGGGTGCTGCGGTTCGTGTGGCGCCGGCCGGTGACGGCGCAGGATGCCGGGATGCTGTGCGCCTGCGCGCTGCTGCTGGCGCTGTCGATGATCGACATCGTCCTCGACGTGCCGACCACGATCGGCGTCGCGCTGTTCCTGGCGGGGGCGTTATGGAGC
>NZ_LSJO01000397.1:0-9710 GCF_001556735.1 Sphingomonas sp. CCH9-F2
GTGCCGCCCCGCCCCCGGCCATACCGGCCCGGCGCAGCAGCTGGCGACGATCGAGAACCTGCGGCATCTGTAATTTCCCGAAAAACGCGCCCGCAATCGCCGGCAGCGACGCGCATGTAGAATGACGGGAAGATGACGGCCAGAGGCGTCGCATCACGCCGGATGAGAGGTACTTACCCGAACGCCAAACCGTTCGCCCCTCTCACGAACGGTCGAAGGCGATCGACCGACCCGCCATCACGCCAGATAATCGGCCGTCGTCTTGGCGCGCACTTCGTCCGCGGTGACCCCCGGCGCCAGTTCGATCAGGCGGAACGGCGACTGGTGATCCGGCCGCTGGAACACCGCCAGGTCGGTGACGATCATGTCCACCACGTTGCGCCCGGTCAGCGGCAGCGTGCATTCGGGGATGAACTTCGGGCTGCCGTCCTTGGCGCTATGTTCCATAACGACGATGATCTTCTTGACCCCCGCGACCAGGTCCATCGCGCCGCCCATGCCCTTGATCATCTTGCCGGGGATCATCCAGTTGGCGATGTCGCCGTTCTGCGCCACTTCCATCGCGCCCAGCACGGTCAGGTCGATGTGGCCGCCGCGGATCATCGCGAAGCTCTGCTCCGATCCGAAATAGGCGCTTTGCGGTAGTTCGCTGATCGTCTGCTTGCCCGCATTGATCAGGTCGGCATCCACCTCGTCGTCATAGGGGAACGGGCCGATGCCCAGCATCCCGTTCTCCGACTGCAGCGTGACCGTCATCCCCTCGGGAATGTTGTTCGCCACCAGCGTCGGGATGCCGATGCCCAGGTTTACGTAATAGCCGTCGCGCAGTTCCTTCGCCGCGCGTGCCGCCATGCCGTTGCGATCCCAGCCCATCACTTCGCTCCTCCGGCGGGAACGCCATCGTCCCAACGCCTGTCCTTCGGAAATGTCTCGTCCCACCCGGTGCCCAGCCCGGTGCCATAGACGGGATTGGGCAGCACGAACCAGCCCGCCCCCCATTTCGCCCTGATCGCATCGACACTGGCCAGCGCGCGGCGTCCCAGCGCGGGCGCCGGGCCGGGCGGGTTGAACAGGTCGGCGAAATCGCCCAGCTGGTCCCCCGCCATCGCCAGCACGCAGTAACGCGCCGCGATCGCCTGCCGCCGCCCGTCCTTGCCCGATGCGCCGTCGACATCGCCCTTCAGGAACAGCGTCTCGCCGTGCGTGAAGTCGCCCAGTCCGGCGTTCTTCAGCGCGCGGGCGGTATCGGCGGCGTGGGCGGCGGAGCGGTTGGTGTTGATGACCATCGTCACGCCCAGCGCACGCAGCCCGCGGAACGCGGCGACCGCACCGGGCAGCGGCGACACCTTGTCCGCGCCGCCTTGTTCCCAGCGATCCCACCGCTTCGGATCGTACCCCTGCCCGGTGCGCGCGTCGTGATATTCGTAGCCCAGGTTCAGGACGACCGTCTCGTCCATGTCCAGCACCACCGCGGGCGGCAGGGTCCCGCAGGGCAGCATGTCCACCATCCCGGCGGTCGCGCCGGGCGCCAGCACCGCCGATCGCGGCCAGCGCGGCATCGTTCCCGCCGCGCGCTGGCTGGGCAGGCGGCCGCGCGCATCGCGCGCCTTGTCCAGCACGCCGCGCACGTAAGCGACCATGCCGTTATACGCCTGCTCCGACAGCGCCGCCGCCTCGGCCGATCCGTACAGATACGCCATGCCCGGCGGCACCAGATCGCCCGGCTTCTGCGCCTGTGTCAGCATGGTCACCGATGGCGGCTGCGGATCGGCGGGCGGCAGGGCGCGCGTCGCGCATCCTGCTAGCAGCGCCGCGACACCGATCAGACCAGCGGCCGCCCGCATCACGCCGCCTCGGGCCGCGGGCGCGTCATGCGGAATTCGATCTTCTTGTCGTACGGCGCGCCGACGATCATCCGCTTCACGTAGATGCCGGGCAGATGGATGTGATCGGGGTCCAGGCTACCGACCGGGACCACCTCCTCCACCTCCGCGACGCAGATCTTGCCCGCGGTCGCCATCGGCTGGTTGAAGTTGCGTGCGGTCTTGCGGAAGATCAGGTTCCCGCTCTCGTCCGCCTTCCAGCCCTTGATGATCGACAGATCGGCGCGGATGCCGCGCTCCAGGATATATTCCTCCCCGTCGAAGGTCTTCACTTCCTTACCCTCGGCCACCAGCGTGCCGACGCCGGTCTTGGTGTAGAAGCCCGGGATGCCCGCGCCGCCCGCGCGGCACCGCTCCGCCAGCGTGCCCTGCGGGCAGAATTCCACCTCCAGCTCGCCCGCCAGATACTGGCGTTCGAACTCCTTGTTCTCGCCGACGTAGCTGGAGATCATCTTCTTCACCTGCCGCGTGCGCAGCAGCTTGCCCAGCCCCTCGCCGTCGATCCCGGCGTTGTTGCTGGCGATCGTCAGGCCCGTGGTGCCCGCCGCCTGGATCGCGTCGATCAGCCGTTCCGGGATGCCGCACAGCCCAAACCCGCCGGCGCAGATCGTCATCCCGTCGAACAGCAGGCCGTCGAGCGCCGCCGCGGCATCCGGATAGAGCTTCTTCACGCGCCTCACCCTCCCTAACTGCGGGGCACGACTAGCCGCGCGCCGCGCCCGCCGCAAGCGAAGCTGAACCGACTTTCAACTTCGTCAGAAGTGCCCCGGCGCGATCTCCAGCGCGGCGCACAGTGCGTCCAGCGCCTGCCTTTCTCCCGTCACCTTGATCGCGATCATCCCCAGTCCGGCGGCGGGTTTGCAGTTGATGCCCAGGTCGTCCAGGTACACGCATCGCTCCGGCGCAACGCCCAGCGTCTGGCACATCATCGTGTAGATGCGCGGGTCCGGCTTGCGGATGCCGACCTTGCTTGATTCGATCACATGGTCGAACCGCTCCAGCACCGCCGCCACCGCCGCGGCCTTCTCGATCGTCCGCGCCATTCCCGCCCCCTCGCCCGCAGGAACGTTGTTGGTGATGCAGCCGATCCGGTATCCCTCGCGCTTCAGCCAGTCGAGCGCATGGACCATGCCCGGGCGGATATCCCCCGCCAGCAGCGCCAGCACATCCTCCCCACGCAATTCGTGCCCCAGCGCGCGCGCCTCCTCGGCAAAGGCGCTGTCGAAGCCCGCCGCGTCGATCTCCGCCCGCTCGAACCTGGCCCAGGCATTGTCGTCCGGATTGGTCGCGTTGATCCGCCGCACCAGATCGTGCGGCAACCCGCGTTCGCGCTCCATGCGGTTGAACGCCTCGAACGGGGACGACGTGATGACGCCGCCGAAATCGAAGATCACGGTATCGCGCATTGAAACTCCTTGAGGATCGGTTTGCCCGGCAGGGTCAGTATCGCAGGGTGAGGCCCGGCCGCGCCCAGCGCGTCTTCACCAGTTTCCCGCTGCCGGACAGCGTGATGTACGCATCGCGCATGTCGTCCCCGCCGAAACAGATATTGGTGGTGAAGATGTCGGGTGTGGCGACGAACTCGACCAGCTCTCCGTCGGGCGAGATGACGCTGATCCCGCTTTCCCCGATCGTCGCGACGCAGATGTTGCCGCCCGCCTCCATCCCCAGCGAATCGAAGAACTTGTAGCCCGCGGGGCGGTACAGCGGGATGCCCGGTCCGCCTGGACCGGCGTCGGGCGCGACCTTGCCCGGCGCCGTGACGTTGAACTTCATCAGCCGGCAGGTGTAGGTTTCCGCGGCGTACAGAACGCTGCCGTCCGGCGACAGACCGACGCCATTGGGGTTATTCGACGGGAACACCACTTCCTCGATGAAGCTGCCGTCCGCGTGCGCGTAGAAGATGCCGACGATGTCATGGCAGCGCGCGGCGTAATCGACCTTGCCGTGATCGGTGAACCAGAAACCGCCATGCGCATCGAACACGATATCGTTCGGGCCGCGCAGCGTGACGCCATGGTCGCCGCTCCTGTACAGCACCTCGACCGCGCCGGTTGCGGGGTCGATCCGCTCGATCCGTCCGCCCGAATAGTCCTTCGCGACGCCGTGCGGGGCCAGCATGTCGCCGCTCTGGGCCCAGTCGAACCCGCCGTTGTTGCAGCAATACAGCATTCCGTCCGGCCCCAGTGCGAGGCCATTGGGGCCGCCACCCGGCTCCGCAACGGTCTGTTTGCTGCCATCGGGCCGGATCCGGGTGAGTTTCCCAGACGCGATCTCCACCAGGATAATGCTGCCGTCCGGCATCACCACCGGCCCTTCCGGGAAGCGCAACCCGTCCGCCACCAGCTCGAAGTCGGCCATCACCCTCTCCTCACCTTGTTGTCTTTGCACCACGATCGACCAACCGCCGCCCCTTCGCAAGGCTTGTCGATGCGGCTACACCATGCCGCATGGAGAGCAAACGCACCGGCGGCCATGTTCTGGTCGACAATCTCGTCGCGCAAGGGTGCGACCGGATCTTCACCGTGCCGGGGGAAAGCTTCCTCGCGGTGCTCGATGCCCTGCACGATACGCCCGCGATCGACGTGGTGACGTGCCGCCAGGAAGGCGGCGTCGCCTTCATGGCCTGCGCCGACGGGACGTTGACGCACCGTCCCGGCATCGCCTTCGTCACGCGCGGACCGGGGGCGACCAACGCCGCGATCGGCGTGCATGTCGCGATGCAGGATTCGCAGCCGATGATCCTGTTCATCGGCGACGTCGACGGCGCCACCCGCGACCGCGAGGCGTTTCAGGAGATCGACTTTACCACGATGTTCGCGCCGATCGCCAAATGGGCGGCGCGGATCGACGATGCGCGGCGCATCCCGGAATATGTCGCCCGCGCCTATGCCACCGCAATGAACGGCCGCCCCGGCCCGGTGGTGCTCGCGCTGCCCGAGGATATGTTGCTGGACGAAGTGGCCGCGGTCGACCGCGGCCACTTCGTCCAGCAACATATCCTCGGGCAGCGCGAGCACCACCGGGCCGGGGCGGCCGTTCATTGCGGTGGCATAGGCGCGGGCGACATATTCCGGGATGCGCCGCGCATCGTCGATCCGCGCCGCCCATTTGGCGATCGGCGCGAACATCGTGGTAAAGTCGATCTCCTGAAACGCCTCGCGGTCGCGGGTGGCGCCGTCGACGTCGCCGATGAACAGGATCATCGGCTGCGAATCCTGCATCGCGACATGCACGCCGATCGCGGCGTTGGTCGCCCCCGGTCCGCGCGTGACGAAGGCGATGCCGGGACGGTGCGTCAACGTCCCGTCGGCGCAGGCCATGAAGGCGACGCCGCCTTCCTGGCGGCACGTCACCACGTCGATCGCGGGCGTATCGTGCAGGGCATCGAGCACCGCGAGGAAGCTTTCCCCCGGCACGGTGAAGATCCGGTCGCACCCTTGCGCGACGAGATTGTCGACCAGAACATGGCCGCCGGTGCGTTTGCTCTCCATGCGGCATGGTGTAGCCGCATCGACAAGCCTTGCGAAGGGGCGGCGGTTGGTCGATCGTGGTGCAAAGACAACAAGGTGAGGAGAGGGTGATGGCCGACTTCGAGCTGGTGGCGGACGGGTTGCGCTTCCCGGAAGGGCCGGTGGTGATGCCGGACGGCAGCATTATCCTGGTGGAGATCGCGTCTGGGAAACTCACCCGGATCCGGCCCGATGGCAGCAAACAGACCGTTGCGGAGCCGGGTGGCGGCCCCAATGGCCTCGCACTGGGGCCGGACGGAATGCTGTATTGCTGCAACAACGGCGGGTTCGACTGGGCCCAGAGCGGCGACATGCTGGCCCCGCACGGCGTCGCGAAGGACTATTCGGGCGGACGGATCGAGCGGATCGACCCCGCAACCGGCGCGGTCGAGGTGCTGTACAGGAGCGGCGACCATGGCGTCACGCTGCGCGGCCCGAACGATATCGTGTTCGATGCGCATGGCGGTTTCTGGTTCACCGATCACGGCAAGGTCGATTACGCCGCGCGCTGCCATGACATCGTCGGCATCTTCTACGCGCACGCGGACGGCAGCTTCATCGAGGAAGTGGTGTTCCCGTCGAATAACCCCAATGGCGTCGGTCTGTCGCCGGACGGCAGCGTTCTGTACGCCGCGGAAACCTACACCTGCCGGCTGATGAAGTTCAACGTCACGGCGCCGGGCAAGGTCGCGCCCGACGCCGGTCCAGGCGGACCGGGCATCCCGCTGTACCGCCCCGCGGGCTACAAGTTCTTCGATTCGCTGGGGATGGAGGCGGGCGGCAACATCTGCGTCGCGACGATCGGGGAAAGCGGGATCAGCGTCATCTCGCCCGACGGAGAGCTGGTCGAGTTCGTCGCCACACCCGACATCTTCACCACCAATATCTGTTTCGGCGGGGACGACATGCGCGATGCGTACATCACGCTGTCCGGCAGCGGGAAACTGGTGAAGACGCGCTGGGCGCGGCCGGGCCTCACCCTGCGATACTGACCCTGCCGGGCAAACCGATCCTCAAGGAGTTTCAATGCGCGATACCGTGATCTTCGATTTCGGCGGCGTCATCACGTCGTCCCCGTTCGAGGCGTTCAACCGCATGGAGCGCGAACGCGGGTTGCCGCACGATCTGGTGCGGCGGATCAACGCGACCAATCCGGACGACAATGCCTGGGCCAGGTTCGAGCGGGCGGAGATCGACGCGGCGGGCTTCGACAGCGCCTTTGCCGAGGAGGCGCGCGCGCTGGGGCACGAATTGCGTGGGGAGGATGTGCTGGCGCTGCTGGCGGGGGATATCCGCCCGGGCATGGTCCATGCGCTCGACTGGCTGAAGCGCGAGGGATACCGGATCGGCTGCATCACCAACAACGTTCCTGCGGGCGAGGGGGCGGGAATGGCGCGGACGATCGAGAAGGCCGCGGCGGTGGCGGCGGTGCTGGAGCGGTTCGACCATGTGATCGAATCAAGCAAGGTCGGCATCCGCAAGCCGGACCCGCGCATCTACACGATGATGTGCCAGACGCTGGGCGTTGCGCCGGAGCGATGCGTGTACCTGGACGACCTGGGCATCAACTGCAAACCCGCCGCCGGACTGGGGATGATCGCGATCAAGGTGACGGGAGAAAGGCAGGCGCTGGACGCACTGTGCGCCGCGCTGGAGATCGCGCCGGGGCACTTCTGACGAAGTTGAAAGTCGGTTCAGCTTCGCTTGCGGCGGGCGCGGCGCGCGGCTAGTCGTGCCCCGCAGTTAGGGAGGGTGAGGCGCGTGAAGAAGCTCTATCCGGATGCCGCGGCGGCGCTCGACGGCCTGCTGTTCGACGGGATGACGATCTGCGCCGGCGGGTTTGGGCTGTGCGGCATCCCGGAACGGCTGATCGACGCGATCCAGGCGGCGGGCACCACGGGCCTGACGATCGCCAGCAACAACGCCGGGATCGACGGCGAGGGGCTGGGCAAGCTGCTGCGCACGCGGCAGGTGAAGAAGATGATCTCCAGCTACGTCGGCGAGAACAAGGAGTTCGAACGCCAGTATCTGGCGGGCGAGCTGGAGGTGGAATTCTGCCCGCAGGGCACGCTGGCGGAGCGGTGCCGCGCGGGCGGCGCGGGCATCCCGGGCTTCTACACCAAGACCGGCGTCGGCACGCTGGTGGCCGAGGGTAAGGAAGTGAAGACCTTCGACGGGGAGGAATATATCCTGGAGCGCGGCATCCGCGCCGATCTGTCGATCATCAAGGGCTGGAAGGCGGACGAGAGCGGGAACCTGATCTTCCGCAAGACCGCACGCAACTTCAACCAGCCGATGGCGACCGCGGGCAAGATCTGCGTCGCGGAGGTGGAGGAGGTGGTCCCGGTCGGTAGCCTGGACCCCGATCACATCCATCTGCCCGGCATCTACGTGAAGCGGATGATCGTCGGCGCGCCGTACGACAAGAAGATCGAATTCCGCATGACGCGCCCGCGGCCCGAGGCGGCGTGATGCGGGCGGCCGCTGGTCTGATCGGTGTCGCGGCGCTGCTAGCAGGATGCGCGACGCGCGCCCTGCCGCCCGCCGATCCGCAGCCGCCATCGGTGACCATGCTGACACAGGCGCAGAAGCCGGGCGATCTGGTGCCGCCGGGCATGGCGTATCTGTACGGATCGGCCGAGGCGGCGGCGCTGTCGGAGCAGGCGTATAACGGCATGGTCGCTTACGTGCGCGGCGTGCTGGACAAGGCGCGCGATGCGCGCGGCCGCCTGCCCAGCCAGCGCGCGGCGGGAACGATGCCGCGCTGGCCGCGATCGGCGGTGCTGGCGCCCGGCGCGACCGCCGGGATGGTGGACATGCTGCCCTGCGGGACCCTGCCGCCCGCGGTGGTGCTGGACATGGACGAGACGGTCGTCCTGAACCTGGGCTACGAATATCACGACGCGCGCACCGGGCAGGGGTACGATCCGAAGCGGTGGGATCGCTGGGAACAAGGCGGCGCGGACAAGGTGTCGCCGCTGCCCGGTGCGGTCGCCGCGTTCCGCGGGCTGC
Organism: Sphingomonas sp. CCH9-F2; assembly: GCF_001556735.1. Classification (NCBI taxonomy): domain Bacteria; kingdom Pseudomonadati; phylum Pseudomonadota; class Alphaproteobacteria; order Sphingomonadales; family Sphingomonadaceae; genus Sphingomonas; species Sphingomonas sp. CCH9-F2. The sequence goes on from NZ_LSJO01000397.1 coordinate 8,408, forward strand.
GTGCGCTGGGCGTGACGATGGTCATCAACACCAACCGCTCCGCCGCCCACGCCGCCGATACCGCCCGCGCGCTGAAGAACGCCGGACTGGGCGACTTCACGCACGGCGAGACGCTGTTCCTGAAGGGCGATGTCGACGGCGCATCGGGCAAGGACGGGCGGCGGCAGGCGATCGCGGCGCGTTACTGCGTGCTGGCGATGGCGGGGGACCAGCTGGGCGATTTCGCCGACCTGTTCAACCCGCCCGGCCCGGCGCCCGCGCTGGGACGCCGCGCGCTGGCCAGTGTCGATGCGATCAGGGCGAAATGGGGGGCGGGCTGGTTCGTGCTGCCCAATCCCGTCTATGGCACCGGGCTGGGCACCGGGTGGGACGAGACATTTCCGAAGGACAGGCGTTGGGACGATGGCGTTCCCGCCGGAGGAGCGAAGTGATGGGCTGGGATCGCAACGGCATGGCGGCACGCGCGGCGAAGGAACTGCGCGACGGCTATTACGTAAACCTGGGCATCGGCATCCCGACGCTGGTGGCGAACAACATTCCCGAGGGGATGACGGTCACGCTGCAGTCGGAGAACGGGATGCTGGGCATCGGCCCGTTCCCCTATGACGACGAGGTGGATGCCGACCTGATCAATGCGGGCAAGCAGACGATCAGCGAACTACCGCAAAGCGCCTATTTCGGATCGGAGCAGAGCTTCGCGATGATCCGCGGCGGCCACATCGACCTGACCGTGCTGGGCGCGATGGAAGTGGCGCAGAACGGCGACATCGCCAACTGGATGATCCCCGGCAAGATGATCAAGGGCATGGGCGGCGCGATGGACCTGGTCGCGGGGGTCAAGAAGATCATCGTCGTTATGGAACATAGCGCCAAGGACGGCAGCCCGAAGTTCATCCCCGAATGCACGCTGCCGCTGACCGGGCGCAACGTGGTGGACATGATCGTCACCGACCTGGCGGTGTTCCAGCGGCCGGATCACCAGTCGCCGTTCCGCCTGATCGAACTGGCGCCGGGGGTCACCGCGGACGAAGTGCGCGCCAAGACGACGGCCGATTATCTGGCGTGATGGCGGGTCGGTCGATCGCCTTCGACCGTTCGTGAGAGGGGCGAACGGTTTGGCGTTCGGGTAAGTACCTCTCATCCGGCGTGATGCGACGCCTCTGGCCGTCATCTTCCCGTCATTCTACATGCGCGTCGCTGCCGGCGATTGCGGGCGCGTTTTTCGGGAAATTACAGATGCCGCAGGTTCTCGATCGTCGCCAGCTGCTGCGCCGGGCCGGTATGGCCGGGGGCGGGGCGGCAC